>NZ_JARUXD010000051.1:0-25589 GCF_030433875.1 Curtobacterium sp. PsM8
CCCCCCCCCACACGCCGACCACTGCCCCGCGCGCTTGCCCCCCACCCGGGGCGGGGGGGGGGGGGCGCGGGGCCCCCCCCGCCCACCTCGCCCACGGGCACCCTCCCGGACGGGTGCCCACATCGACGGCGGTAGGATCGACCGTACGAACCGACAGCCCGAGAGAGGTCCCGTGTCCCACTCCGTGGACGACGCCGAGCAGCGAGCACGGTACTGGCCGGTCCCGGTCCTCCGGGCCGTCCCCGCCGCCGTGATCGCGATGGTGATCACGTTCTCCCCGAACCACTCCGCCGGCTTCGGCCTGGTGCTGTTCGGGGTCTTCGCCCTCGTCGACGGCGCGGTCCTCGCCTGGGGCAGTGCCGCACGGCTCCCCGGTGACGACCGCTCGCGGCGCTCGGGCCTGGTGCAGGCGGCACTCTCGATCGTCGCCGGCATCGCCGCGCTCGCCTGCACCGGACTCGGACTGCCGGCGTTCATCAGCCTCGTCGTGGCGTTCGCCCTCCTGACCGGCGCACTCGAACTGTCACAGGGTGTGCGGGCCCGTCGGCGCTCGCCGTTCGCCCGAGACTGGACGACGATCGGCGGCCTCACACTGCTGCTCGCGATCGCGTTCCTCCTGACGCCGCCGGACTACTCGCAGCAGCTCGGCGGGGTGGAGAAGGTGACCGGCACCCTCGACGCGCCGATCGTCCTGGTCGGGCTCCTCGGCGCGTACCTCGCCATCGCGGCGGTCTTCCACCTGATCGCCGGCCTCTCGCACAAGTGGGGAACGGCTGCCCCGGCGGCCACCCCGGACGGAGCACCACACGCATGAGCACCTCCACCCGTCGCGACCGAATGCGTCCGGCCGAGCTCCTCGGGATCTCCGCGGTGATCGCGGTCGTCGTCGGGCTCGTCGTGCTGATGTCGACGCGTGAACTCACGCTCTCGCTGGTCTTCCTCGGTGTGAGCTTCGTGGTCGTCGTCGTGGTGATGGCCATGCTCCAGCTGACCTCGACCACCGACCAGGACGACAACGACATGCTCGGTGGCCACGAGACCCCGGGACGAGGAGACGACGACGGCTTCCACTGAGCCCGCGACCCGACGAGCCACGTCGGGGCCGCACCGACCCGAGCAGGGTGACCCGGGCCTCCCGGCTCGCTACCGGCACCGGTACGTGATCCTCGCGGTCTGCTGCATGAGCCTGTTCATCGTCTCGATGGACGCCACCGTGGTGAACGTCGCACTGCCGTCGATCGGCCGTGAGCTCCACAGCACCATCTCCGGCCTGCAGTGGACCATCGACGCCTACACGCTCGTCCTCGCCAGCCTGCTGCTGCTCTCCGGATCCACCGCAGACCGGATCGGCCGGCGCACCACGTTCCAGGTCGGCCTCGCACTCTTCACGGCGGGGTCACTGCTGTGCTCCCTCGCGCCGAGCGTCGGCTGGCTCGTCGTCTTCCGCATGGTCCAGGCCGTCGGCGGGTCGATGATGAACCCGGTCGCGATGAGCATCATCACGGCGACCTTCGACGACGCCCGGGAGCGGGCCCGGGCGGTCGGCGTCTGGGGTGCCGTCGTCGGTGTCTCGCTGGGCGTCGGGCCGCTCGTCGGCGGTGCGCTGACGGACACCGTCGGATGGCGGGCGATCTTCCTGATCAACGTGCCGATCGGCATCGCCGCGGTGGTCCTGACGTTCCTGTTCGTGCCGGAGTCCCGCTCGCCGAAGCCGCGGAAGCTCGACCCGCTCGGGCAGGGCATCGTGATCGTGTTGCTGGCGAGCCTGGTCGGCGGCCTGATCGAGGGACCACGTCTGGGGTGGGTGTCGCCTGGTGCCCTCGGACTGTTCGTCCTGGCGGCGGCCGCGCTCGTGGCCCTCGTGGTCGTCGAGGGGCGCACCGCCGAACCCCTCATCGACCTGCGGTTCTTCCGGAGCATCCCGTTCTCGTCCGCCGTGGGCACCGCACTCGTGGCGTTCGGCGCGAACGGGGCGTTCCTCTTCCTCATCGCGCTCTACCTGCAGGAGGTCCGGGGCATGACCCCGTTCCAGGCCGGCCTCTGGACCCTGCCGTCCGCGGTGATGACGATGCTCGTGTCGCCGATCTCCGGCCGGCTGATCGGCACCGTGGGCACGCGGGTGCCGCTCGTCCTCGCCGGCATCGGGATCGCCGGAGCCGGGGCGGTCCTCACGACCGTGCAGGCGTCGACCCCGATGTGGGTGCTCGTCGCCGCGTTCGTGCTGTTCGGCTTCGGGTTCGGCATGGTGAACGCGCCGATCACGAACACCGCCGTGTCGGGGATGCCGCGCGCGCAGTCCGGGTCCGCAGCCGCCGTCGCCTCGACCAGCCGGCAGACCGGGGTGTCGCTCGGCGTCGCCCTGGCCGGCACCGTCACCGGAGCGAGCGCGGTGGCCACCGTGGGCTCCGGGTTCGCGATCGCCACGCACCCGATGTGGTGGATCGTCGTCGGCATCGGGGCGGCGATCGTCCTGGTCGGCTTCCTGTCCACCACGGCCGCCGCCCGCCGGTCCGTCGAGAGCATCGCCCCGCTGCTGCGCGGCTGACCGCCGCGTCGCACCTCAGCCGCGCCACAGCTCAGCGTCACGCCACACCTCAGCGCCGCGCGGCCACGATCGCCCGGGCCAGCGCCTGCGTCGCCCGGTTCGGCTCCGGGTCGCTCCGCATCGCCAGCCCGATCCGCAGCGGTTCGATCGCGTCCTCGAGTTCCAGGACGGCGCCGTCGTGGCGGACGCCGGAGTCCGGCACGACCCCCACGCCGATGCCCGCCGACGCGAACCGCACCACGGCGGGCATGTCGTTCATCTCCGCGACCACCCGACGCCGGATGCCGAGTCGGTCGAGCACGCCGTCCAGGATCATCCGGTTGCCGAACCCGTGCGCGGTGTCGACGAAGGACTCGTCGGCGAGTTCGGCGAGCGACACCGACGTCCGACCGGCGAGCGGGTGGTCGGCGGCGACGAACACCCGGAACGGCATCTCGCGGAGGGGCTCGACGACCACGCCGGACGGGATCGTCGGCAGTCCCGTGTACGCCAGGTCGAGCCGACCCGCGACGAGGTCCTGCACCAGTCCAGTGGTGCCGCTCGGCGAGGTCATCAGCTCGACGGCGACCAGCGGGTGGCGCTGCCGGAACCCGCGCAGGACGCCGGTCAGGTCGACGATGTCCATGCTGGTGAAGATCCCCAGACGCACCCGTCCGCGCAGTTCGGCGTCGGACACCGCGGCCAGATCGCGCATCCGGTCGAGTGACTCGAGCACGGCGCGGGCGTGGGGGAGCAGGTCCTCGCCGGTGGCGGTCAGGACGAGCCGACGTCCGCCGCGCTCGAAGAGCCGCACGCCGAGGGTCCGCTCCAGGCTCGCGATGCCGGCCGACACGGTGGACTGCGCGGCCCAGAGCCGTTCTGCCGCGCGGGTGACGCTGCCCTCGGCGGCGACGGTGACGAACTGTTCGAGCAGCCGGGTCTCCATACGGTCCATCATCGACCCGATCGATGGCGGGCATCAAGACGATCCGTTTGACCCGATGGATGCTGCGCGGGAGCATCGGAGCATGTCATCCGTCATCGAATCCCCGGCGACCGGCTCGACGGCCACCGCTCCGGCCCCTCGCGGCCGTCGTGCGCACACCCGTCGGCGCCACGGCTTCGGCTTCTGGGCCGTCGCCTTCGCGTTCACCGCGGTGATGGCCTTCGCGACCGTCCCCGCGCCGCTCTACGTCATCTACCAGGCGCGCGACGGCTTCCCGACCTTCACGACGACCATCGTCTTCGCCGCCTACGGCCTCGGCGTCGTCGGGTCCCTCTGGCTCGCCGGACACCTCAGCGACGTGCACGGTCGCCGGCCGCTGATCCTCGTCTCGATCGCCCTCGAGCTCGTGGCCGCCGTGCTGTTCCTCGTCTGGAACGACGTCAGCGGTCTGATCGTCGCGCGGCTCGTCACCGGGCTCGGCGTCGGTACCCTGACCGCCACCGCGACCGCACACCTCGGGGAGCTCAAGGTCCGGGCGACCGGTGACGAGTCCTCCGCCAAGGGTGCGAGCGTCGCCGCGGGGGTCGTCAACCTCGGCGGGCTGTCGCTCGGAGCGCTGATCGGCGGTGCGCTGGCCGAGTTCGTCGGGCAGCCGCTGATGGTGCCGTACGTGGTGTTCGTCGTCGCCCTCGTGATCGCGTTCGTGGTCGTCCTCGCCGTCCCCGAGACCGCCGACCGCCCGACCGCACCGGTGCCGTACCACCCGCAGCGGCTGCGCGCCCCGGAGGGTCAGAGCGCCGCGTTCTGGGCTGCCGGAACCGGCGCCTTCGCCGCCCTCGCCGTGCAGGGGCTCTTCACCTCGGTCGCGCCGACGTTCCTCGGCACCACCTTCCACGTGACCGACCGGCTGGCCGCCGGTGCGACGACCTTCGGGGTCTTCGCCGCGAGCGCGCTGTCCCAGGTCGTGTTCGCGAAGCTGCCGCAGCGCACCCAGATCCGCCTGGGTGTCGTCCTGCTCGTCGGTGGCCTCGCGGTCCTCGCGGTGTCCGCGGTGGTCCTCCAGGTCGCCGGCTTCATCGGCGGCGGTGTGGTCGCGGGTGCCGGCGTCGGGCTCCTCTTCCGCGCCTCGATCGGCAGCGCCGGTGCGCTCGTCGGACCGGAGGAACGTGGCGGAGTCCTCGCCGCCACCTTCCTCATCGCGTACGCCGGGCTGACCGTCCCGGTCGTCGCCGTGGGTGCGGCGTTGCTCGTGCTGCCCACCCTGCCGGTCCTCATCGGGTACGTCGTGCTGGTCGCCGCGCTCGCGGTCTTCGCCGGAGCGCGCCTGGCCGCACGAGCCTGACCGGCACGCGCCTCCCGTCCGAGACGGGCCCGTCTGCCCACGACGCCGCGCTTCTGCGCACGACGCCGCGGTGTTCAGCGGCGTCTCGGGCATCGAGCGGCGTCGTACCCGAACGGTGCCGCCGCCGACGCGCACGGCCCCGTCTGTGCGAGACGCCGCGTTCCACGCGAGACGCCCCGGAGTTCGGCGGCGTCTCGCGCACCCGGCGCCGTCGTACCCACACGGCGTCGGGACTCCGCCAGCCCCTCCAGGCCGGCGGCACACCACGCGGCACCCGCCCGTCACGCACCCGACCGTCACGCCCCCAGCCGGGAGGCCCGCCCCCCTCCGGCATACTGGCCGCATGCCCGCCAAGCGCTCCCGCTCCACCCTGACCGGCATCGCCGCGGCGGTCGCCGCCGTCGTGGTGATCGGCGGCTTCGCGCTGACGAACGCCCGGGAGGGCGACGACACCGTCCGCTCCGCAGCCCCCTCGGCCACGGCGACCGACCCGAGCGAGCCGGGCACCGGCACCGGCGGCACCGGCAGCACCGATCACACCGGCAGCACCGATCACACCGGCAGCACCGAGAGCACCGTCGCGGTGATCGCCCGGTCCGGCCCGGACCTGCCCGGCTCCGCGGTCCTCGACCGGTGCAACTCGGACGGCCGTGCCGCGGTCGCGCGGTACGACACCGCGGCGCTCGGCGACGTCGTGCTGCAGTGCGGCACCTCGGCGCAGGGCTACGAGCACATCCGCGTCCGGCACACCCGCGACTGGCAGGACGTCCTCTCCGGTCACACGACGCAGCGGAACTGGGACGACGCCATGCTCACGGCGGTCCGGACGGCGCTGACCAACCCGCAGAAGGGGCTGCCCGTCGACGCCGGGGACGGCAAGGTCTGCTACGCCGCACCCGTCCGCTTCGACGACGGCAGCGCGCCGAACCCGGACGGGTTCGTCAAGGTCATCGTGTCGGCGACCACCGAACGCGTGATCACGGCCTACCCGACGCGCGACTCCGACTGCTGAGCAGCACCAGCACCAGCGCCTGGACCAGCACCGGTCAGACGTGCACCTCGTGCTCGTGCCGCTGGTGCGACGCGGGTTCGAGCTGGAACGTGGAGTGCTCGACCGGCACGTCGAAGTGCTCGGCCACGCACTGCTGCAGCTCGTCGAGGATAGCGGGCGCGTGCGCGGTCGTGAAGCAGTGGTCGTCCACCACGACGTGCGCGGTCAGGTTCGGGACCCCGGTCGACACCAGCGTCGCGTGCAGGTCGTGCACGGCGATGACGTGGTCGAGCTGCAGGATGTGGCCACGGACGGCGTCCAGGTCGAGGCCGCGCGGTGTCGCCTCGAGCAGGACGTCGGCGGTCTCGCGGAGGAGCTTGACGGCGCGGGGCATGATGAGCAGGCCGATCAGCAGCGCCGCGACCGAGTCGGCGCGCTGCCACCCGGTCAGGAACAGCACGACGGCCGCGGCGATGACGGCGACCGAGCCGAGGGTGTCGTTGAGCACCTCGAGTCGGGCCGCCCGCGAGGTGAAGCCCTCGCCCGACGCCCGCACGAGCACAGCGAACGCGACCAGGTTGCCGATCAGCCCGACGAAGCCGAAGACCAGCAGGGGGCCGGCCTCGATCTCCTCCGGCACGAACAGGCGCTGCACGGCGGAGATCACCACGTAGACGCCGACCGCCAGCAGGATCGCGGCCTGCGCGGTGGCACCCAGGACCTCGGCACGCTGGTAGCCCCAGGTCCGTCTGGCGGTCGGGGTGCGGCGGGCCAGGCGGGTGGCGACCAGGCCGATCCCGAGTCCGCCGGTGTCGACGACCATGTGCCCGGCGTCGACGAGCAGCGCGAGGGACCCGGTGACGACCGCACCGACCACCTCGGCCAACAGGATCCCCGCCGAGATGCAGAACGCGATCAGCAGCGCCCGCTCGGACGCGTGTCCGTGCGAGTGGCCGTGGTCGTGTCCCATGTCGTCCATCGTAGGAGCCGCGTCCGACGCCGTGCCAGGATCGGGAGCGTGACCCGGTCGCCGTACGAGCTGAGCGCGTCCGCCGACGTGCTGGCGGCCCTGCACCCGAGGCTCCGCACCTACTTCGGCGCCGTCCCGCCCGGGTACGTCGGCCGGGGCTCCGGTGTGTTCACCGTCGTCGGCACCCCGCGGCGCTGGCTCTGGCCCGTCCTCCGCGTCCTCGCCGGGGACGCGGTGGTGTTCCCCGCGTGGGAACACGACGTCCCGTTCACGGTCGAGAACCGCCCGGTCCACGTCCGGCGTGGCTGGTCCGGCAGCTCCGGCCGGTCCGGCAGGAGCACCGACCGGGAGGCCCGCCCCGCCGTCCGCGCACACCGCACCTTCCACTTCGCGAGCGGCGACCGCACCATGGTCGACGCGATCACCGCGGAACCGGGGGGCCTCGTCGACCACCTCGGCCGGCACGGCCGCGTCAGCGCGCTGCTCGCGGTGACGGTCGCGACGACCGGACCCAACGCCGGGGCGCTCCGCCTGGTCTCCACGCGTGTTTCGGTGCACGCGCTGGGACGTGAGTGGTGCCTCCCGTCCGCCCTGTCGCCCCGCGTGGTGCTGACGGAACGATTCGATGACGATGCCGACGTGCAGCGCGTGTCCCTGACGCTCTCCGCGGCCGGGCTCGGCACGCTGTACCGGTACGAGGGGGCGTTCCGGTACGCCGTCGTACCCGACGACGTGTGACCGGAGCCGAGAGGACAGCATGGACGAGCAGCAGCAGCGGCGTGTGGTGGTGGCGGGAGCGAGCGGCTTCGTCGGCCGGTACCTGCAGGACGCCTTCCGCGCCGAGGGGTACCAGGTCGTCACCGTCGGCCGCACCGGCGACGCGGTGTGGGGCAACACCCTGCGCATCCGCGAACTCGTCGACGGCGCCGACCTCGTCGTGAACATGGCCGGCAAGAGCGTGAACTGCCGGTACGGACGGCGGAACCGGGCCGAGATCCTGCGCTCCCGTGTCGACACCACGCTCGAGCTCGCCGAGGCGATCCGGACCGCCGAGCACCCGCCGCCGCTGTGGCTGAACGCGTCGACCGCGACCATTTACCGGCACGCCGACGACCACCCGCAGGACGAGGCGACCGGCGAACTGGGCGAGGGCTTCTCGGTCGGGGTCGCCCGCGCGTGGGAGGACGCCCTCTTCAGCGCCGACCTGCCCGGCACGCGGCGTGTGGCGCTGCGGATGGCGATCGTGTTCGGCGACGGCAGCGCACTGCTCCCGCTCCTGCGGTTGGCGCAGGCCGGACTCGGCGGGCCCCAGTACGACGGGCCGTGGTTCCCGACCCGCGCACGCCTGGCCGCTGGCACCTACCACCACGACCGGCACACCCGAGGACGGCAGCGGTTCAGCTGGGTGCACATCGACGACGTCCTCGGGGCGATCCGCTTCATCCGTGACCACGAGGACCTCGACGGCCCGGTGAACGTCACGAGCCCGGAGCCCTCTGACAACCGCACGGTGATGGCGACGCTGCGGGACGCCGTCGGACGCCGCTTCGGCCTGCCGACCTGGCGGTGGATGCTCGAACTCGGGTCGTTCGCGATCCGCACCGAGACCGAACTGGTGCTGAAGAGCCGGTGGGTGGTGCCGACGCGGCTGACCGAGGCGGGCTACGAGTTCCGGTACCCGCACCTGCGGGGGGCGCTCGCCGGGATCATCGCGGAACGGCGTCAGCACCGGGGCTGAGCTCGGCCGGGCTGACGGCGGTCGGGCCGTCGTGCGGAGGCTCGTGAGACGCCCCCGTCTCCGCGCGACGCCCTGATGCGCTCGAGACGCCGCCGGATGTCGCGGCGTCTCGGCCACTCGGAGGCGTCTCTGCACCGGCGACGGTGCCAGTGCGGGCGCCGGCGACGGCACCCCCGGCCCGCGGCGGCCGCGACGACCACAGCACCGCCCCCACGACGACCGCGCCCGCGAGCACCTCGACCAGGTCCGGGACCTCACCGAACGCCGCCCAGGACGCCAGCACCCCGACGACCGGCACGAGCATCGAGAACGGTGCGACGGTGCTCGACGGGTACCGCCCCATCAGCCGCGACCAGATGCCGTAGCCGACGACGCTCGCCGCCAGCACGATGTAGAGCACTGCCAGGTCGGCGGGCAGCGCGTCGGCGGTGAACGCGGTGCCGAGCGCCTGCCCGATCCGGTCCGGTCCCTCGACCAGGAACGACAGGACCGCCATCGGGATCGGCGGCACCACGGCCCACCACAGGGTCAGGTGCAGCGGGTTCACCGGGCCGGCCTTGCGGGTCGCGACGTTGCCGATCGCCCACCCGAGGGCACCGCAGAGCACGAGCACGACGGGCAACAGCGCGGCGGTCTGGGCCCGGTGCAGGGCGATCACGGCGAGGGCCGCCACCGCGACCGAGACGCCGACCACCTGCCGCGCGCTCAGGCGTTCACGGAGCAGGACCCCGGCGAGCAGCACGGTGAACGGCGCCGAGGCCTGCACCACGAGCGAGGCCAACCCCGAGGGCATGCCGGCCGCCATGCCCAGGTAGAGGAACGCGAACTGCAGCACGCCGAGGGTCGCGCCGACCAGGACGATCCACCGGAACGGGATCGGCGGCCGCGGGACGAACAGCAGCGTCGGGACGGCGAGCAGCGTGAACCGCAGCGCGGCGAGCAGGAACGGCGGGTAGTGCTCGAGGGCGATCGCCGTCGCGGGGAAGTTCAGTCCCCAGGCGACGGCGACGACGAGGGCCAGGATGCGGTCGCGGAGCAGCACCGGACGATCGTCCCGCACCCCCACGCGGTAGCACCAGCGAACGTTCCGACAGCGTCGTTGTAGGGTCCCTGCATGGTCGGCTTCGACATCGCCCTGCTCCCCGTCCTCCGCGAACTCGCCGAGCGGGGCAGCGTCACCGCGGTGGCGACGGCCACCCACCGGACGCCGAGCGCCGTGTCCCAGCAGCTCCGCACCCTGCAGCGCCAGGCCGGCGTCCCGCTGGTCGAGCGCGTCGGCCGCGGCGTCCGGCTCACCGAGCACGGGCGGGTCCTGGCCGGCCTCGCCACCGGCGTCGCCACCGCCCTGGCGACCGTCGAGTCCGCCTGGAGCGAGCACCTGGACGGTGCCACCGGCACGGTCGACCTGGCAGTGTTCCCCTCGGCCGCCGAACTGCTGCTGCCCGGCCTGCTCACACGGATGCGCACACACCCCGGCATCGCCCTGCAGCTCTCCGACGTCGACGTCAGCGAGGGGGAGTTCGCCCCGCTCACCGCGGACCACGACGTCGTCATCGGTCACCGCCCGGACGGTGCCCGTGGCGCGGACCGCCGGAGCGTCGAGACCGTCCCGCTGCTCCGGGAACCGCTCGACGTCGCCCTGCCGCTCGACCACCCGCTGGCCGGTCGGCAGCGCGTGGGCATCGAGGACGTGGTCGGCGCGACGTGGATCGGCGTGCCGGAGGACTACCCGATCGACCGGGTGCTCACCGCGATGGCCGCCGCGACGGACGCCCCACCCGAGGTCGCCTTCCGCACGATCCACCTGCCCGTGATCGAGAACCTGGTGGCGGCCGGCCACGGCATCGCACTCGTGCCGCGGTACACCTCGCGGACGCGTGCGCCCGGCCGGTTCCGACTGGCGACCCTGGCCGACGTGCGCGCCGGTCGGCGGATCGAGGCCCTCGTCCGCCCCGACCGGGCCGTCCGTCCCGCGGTCCGGGTCGTCCTGGAGGCCCTGGTCGCCGAGGCCACGTCCGTCACCTCCTGAGGCGGCCCGGCCCGCACCACGTCGCTACGCACGATGCGTATTGCCCTGTTCGCCAGGAGCCGCTACGCTTCAGGCGTAGCACGGGGGGTGTTACGGGGCGACCGGTCGTCCGAGCGTGGTTGAGGGGGTCGGGTGATCGGGCTGCATCGTCAGCCCGATCGCGCGAACGACGCGACGACCGGCCCGCCCCGCCCTTCCGGCTCGACCGTGCGCGCCCGCCAGGGCCGTGCCCAGGACGGGCCGACCGGCGTCTCAGGACCGGCCGCGCGCCTCCTCGATCTCGCGCAGGAGCGCCGTCAGGCGGTCCAGGTGTTCCGCCGTCACGTCCTGGTTGAGCGTGCGCGCCGCGTAGAGGCTGACCGGACTGGTCCGCTCCGCCAGCGTGAACCGCAGTGCGGCGTCGATCGTCTCCGTGAGCTGGCTCTCCGGCCCGGTCAGGTACGACGGGTCGATCTCGAAGTACTCCGCGACGGCCCGCAGCAGTCGCTCGTCGTCGACCACGTACCGGTTGCCCAGACGCATGTACTCCCACCGGGAGCGGCTGAGCTTGACGTCCCGGTCCGCCAACCAGTCGCGGATCTTCGGGTACGTCACCGGGCCGCCGTCGGGCGCGGTGACGGTGCTGCAGAGCAGGTGCAGCTTGCGGGCGAGCTCGGCGCGCTGGGTCTGCTGCGCGGCGGTGAGCTTCTCGTGACTCATGGGGTGGACTCGATCCGTTCCGGGTCTCGTGCGGGGTGCTCGTCGTCGGGTCGGCTGAGGTCGTCTGGCCGGCCGAGATCGTCGGGCCGGCTGAGGTCCTCGATCAGCGAGTCGGTGACGCCGGTCGTCGCGGCGACGCCCATCATGCGGATGACCACACGTTCGTACCCGCGTGGCCGGAACTGACGCAACCGGATGTTGTCCTCCAGCTCCGCCCACCGCTGGTAGAGCGCGACCTCGGCCTCCTCGCCCCGGCTGCGGAACGCATGCCGCCGTCGGACGCTCCGCGGGTACACGCTGAACTCGGGGTGCGCCTCCATCGCGCGGTCGGTGATCGGCAGGCTCACCAGCAGGAGCAGGCGACGCCAGACCGGCACCACGACCGGGCGGGCGGCCGCGAACACGACCCCGGCCGCGGTCAGGCTGGCCATCGACACGACGGCCACCTCCCACAGCGGGTCGACGATGCCCGACATCGCGAAGTCCCGGTCGACGAACAGCCGCACCGCGCCGGCGGCCAGGCTCTCGGTGATCCAGGCGAGGTCGACGAGCGCGGCGAGGCCGATCAGCCAGACGCCCCAGCGGGTCGTCCACTCGCCGTACAGCGGCAGCCCCCGGAACGCCACCGCGGCGACCTGCACGCCGTACAGCCCGACGCAGACCGGCAGCACCGCGGCGAACAGCTCGCGCGTCGGCTCACCCGTGTACCGACCGAGGAACGGGTCCGAGACGGCCCAGTCGCTCATCGCGAAGAGGACGACCTGCAGGGCGACGGCCACCAGGACCAGACCCCAGGTCAGACGCTCGCGGAGAGGGCGGCGTTCGCCGTGCTCTGCGCGGATGACCATCACCTGCAGGCAGCCGAGCGCGACGACGACCGCGGAACGGTAGAGCAGGTTCGTGACGTTGTGCCCGCCGAGCAGACCGTCCACCCACAGGTAGACGAACGGAGCCTGCAGCGTGCAGCCGAGCGCCCAGACGAGAACCCCGGGGACGAGCATCGATCGGGGACCGGTCTGGTCCGCGGCGTCCGGGTGCGCCGGCAGCGGCTGGCGCACGTTGGGGGAGAGCATCGACAGTGCGGCGAGCCCGACGGACACCACCGTCACCACACCCGCCACGAAGACCCAGTCGTCCAGCACGTTCATCCGCCGAACACCCGCCCGAACTTGACGTCCCGGCCGCGGCCGCGTGCGTACCGCATCACCCGGACGCTGAGCTCCACACCGACGAGCTCCGCCAGGCGTTCCTCGTCCTCGGAGAAGTCCGTGTGGCCGTAGAGGAACTCGAGGTCCGGCGTGTACTCCTGCTCCAGGGTCTCGCCGGAGCGGACGAGCCGGCCGCTCGGCACGAACCCGTCGACCTTGTCCTCGACGAACCGCGCGAACCGGGGGTCGATGCCGCGGGACTCCGACGGTCCGTCCGGGCTGATGAGCATGTGACCGTGTTCGTGGTTGATCACCACGAGCTGGGTGCCGGAGGGCGCCGGCGGGTAGGAGACGACCGCGGTGCCGTCGTCGTACCCGGCCCACAGCCCGTGCACGTCCTGGTGCGCCAGCCCTCGGACGAGCCGGTAGGTGACCTCACGCCCGGTCACCTCGCGCACGAGCCGGCGGATCTCGGTCATCGACACTGCGCCCGGCAGCCCGTGGTCGTCGACGATCTGCACGGCGGTGTCGCGGTTCACGTCCCTGGACACGGATCCCGCTCCCCACTCCTGGCCCCGGCGGGGCAGCCTGCACTCCCGACGCAGTCAGCGTAACCGTTCCCGTCGTCGGCAGGGGCTGCGCCGGTAAGCTCGGTCCCCATGCAGGACACGAACGCCGAACAGCCCTGGGACGTCGTGGTCGTCGGCGCCGGCCCCGCCGGTGCCACCGCCGCCCGACACGCGGCGCTCGGCGGTGCCCGCGTCCTGCTCCTCGACAAGGCCACCTTCCCGCGGTACAAGACCTGCGGCGGCGGCATCATCGGTCAGTCCCGGCGGCGGCTCAACGACCGTGCCCTGGCGACGATCGAGGCGGACCTGCCCGAGGTCGGTTTCTCGCACCGGATGGGCCGGGTGACCCGGGTGCGCACCGAGGCCCCCTTCGTCGCCATGGTCGACCGTGAGCGGTTCGACCAGGCGAACGTCGACGCCGCGAAGGAGGCCGGGGTCGTCTTCCGCGACGGCGCCAACGTCCGCGCGCTCAGCGACGAGGACGGTCACACCCGCCTGACGCTGGCCGACGGGGACGAACTCGTCGCCCGCGTCGTGATCGGCGCCGACGGCTCGGGTGGCCGGGTCGGCCGCCACGTCGGTGCCGTGATGGCCGTCACGGACCTCGGTCTCGAGGTGGAGGTCCCCCGCCGCCCGGAGGACGCTGCCACCGGCGTGCTCCTCGACTGGGGCCCGCACCCGGGCACGTACGCGTGGGTCTTCCCGAAGACCGAGACCCTGACCGTCGGCGTCATCGAGCAGAAGGGGCACGCCGACCAGACCCGTCGCTACCTGGACGACTGGATCGAACGCCTCGGCCTGCACCCGACCGACCAGGACCGCAGCAGCGGCCACCTGACGCAGTGGCGCACGAGTGACTCCCCGCTCCGCCGCGGGACGGTCGTGCTCGCTGGGGAGACCGCGGGCCTCCTGGAGCCGTGGACGCGCGAGGGGATCTCGTTCGCGCTGCGGTCGGGCGAGTGGGCCGGCACGGCGGCCGCCGCGTACACCGCCGGCGACCGCGCGGCGCTCGACCGGTACGAGTCGCAGGTGCGCGCCGAGTTGGTGCCCGAGATCGACGCCGGTGCGCAGCTGCTCCGGGTGTTCACGCGGTTCCCGGCCGGCTTCCACTTCCTGATCTCGAAGACGCCGTTCGGTCGCGGCTACTTCATCCGCTTCTGCCGTGGCGAGACGACCCTGGCCCGGGCCTTCCGGCACCGCTGGGTGCGGAAGGTCACCGCCTGGCTCGCCTGAGCGGACCGGCCTGGTCCGCCGGACCGGCCGGACCACCTGGCGGTCCGGCCGCGTCGCGGCTCAGACCTCGAGGTGGTCGACCAGCTCGTCCGCCAGGCCCGTGTAGGTCGCCGGGGTGAGGTTCGTCAGCCGGGCCTTCGCCGCGTCGGAGACGTCGAGCCCGTTCACGAACGCCACGAGCTCCTGCCGCCCGATGCGCTTGCCCCGGGTGAGCTCCTTGAGCATCGCGTAGGGGTCCTCGATGTCCGACTGCCCGGCGGTGACCTCGGCGCGGATGACGGTCTGGATCGCCTCGGCCAGGACCTCCCAGTTGCGGTCGAGGTCCTCGGCCAGGCGGGGCTCGTTCACCGCGATCTCGCCCAGGCCGCGGCGCAGGTTGTCGAGCGCGAGCAGCGAGTGCCCGAACGCGACGCCGATGTTGCGCTGCGTGGTGGAGTCGGTCAGGTCACGCTGCAGACGGCTCGTGACGAGGGTCTCGGACAGCGTCGAGAACAGCGCGGACGAGATCTCGAGGTTCGCCTCGGCGTTCTCGAACCGGATCGGGTTGATCTTGTGCGGCATCGTCGACGACCCCGTCGCGCCGGCGATCGGGATCTGCGTGAAGTACCCCATCGAGATGTAGGTCCACACGTCGGTCGCCAGGTTGTGCAGGACGCGGTTCGCGTGCCGGACCCGGTCGTAGAGCTCGGCCTGCCAGTCGTGCGACTCGATCTGCGTCGTCAGCGGGTTCCACGTCAGGCCGAGGCCCTCGACGAACTCCTTCGACAGCGCGGGCCAGTCGGCCTCCGGGTCCGCCGCCAGGTGCGCGGAGAAGGTGCCGGTCGCGCCGGAGAACTTGCCGAGGTACTCGCCGCGCTCGACCTGCGACAGGATCCGCTCGAGCCGGTAGACGACGACCGCGATCTCCTTGCCGAGGGTGGTCGGCGTCGCGGGCTGGCCGTGGGTGTGCGAGAGCATCGGCACGGCGCGGAGGCTCGTGGCCATCTCCCGCAGGCGCTCCACGACCGCGCGTGCGGACGGCAGCCAGACGTGCTCGACGGCGTCGCGGACGGTCAGCGCGTACGAGAGGTTGTTGACGTCCTCGCTGGTGGCGGCGAAGTGCGTGAGCTCGGCGACGGCGTCGAGGCCCAGGTCGCTGAGCCGGCGGCGGACGAAGTACTCGACCGCCTTGACGTCGTGGCGGGTGGTCGCCTCGATCTCGGCGAGCTCCGCGATCTGGTCCTGGCCGAAGTCGTCGACCAGGGCGCGCAGCGCGGCCTTGTCGTCGACGGACAGCGGGGAGGTGGTGAACATCGCGTGGTCGGTGAGGAACACGAGCCACTCGACCTCGACCCGGATCCGGGCACGATTGAGCCCGGCCTCGGACAGGTGCTCGCCCACCGTGTGCACGATCGGGTAGTAGCGCCCGTCGAGCGGGCTGATCGGCTGCGGGGGAAGGGGGGTCATGGGGCTCCCTGGCGGACTGCCGGCTCGAGCTGGTGGAAGAGCGCCCGGCAGGCCCGTTCGACCGTGCTGAGCACCCGGTCGAACTCGTGTCGGTCCGCGTAGTACGGGTCCGGCACGTCGGCCTGCTGAGGCCAGGCGTCGTCGTACCGCAACAGGAGCGTCACCTTCGCGGCGTCGTCCATGGTCGGGGCCCACGAGCGCAGGATGCGTTCGTGGGAGCGGTCGAGTGCGACCACCAGGTCGAGGTCCGGGAACCGGTCCGGGTCGAACTGACGGGCGCGATGCCTGCTGCCATCGTATCCGCGTGCCGCCAGCGCTGCGATCGTGCGCTCGTCGGCGGGTTCCCCGACGTGCCAGTCCCCGGTGCCGGCGGACTCGACCACGAACCGGTCGGCCATGCCGGCGTCGGCGGCGATCTGCGCGAAGACGATCTCGGCCATCGGGGAACGGCAGATGTTGCCGCTGCAGACGAAGGAGACACGGAAGGTCGACGGGGCGCCGGCGTCCATGGTCATGGGGACATCATGGCGCAGCCGGGGGCCGGACGCGATGCCGGGCCGTCAGGCGCGACCGCGGCCACCCAGGACCGGGCGGGCGACCAGGCCGACGAGCCAGGCGAAGACCGCCAGCACGAAGGCCCCGACGATGCCCCAGCCGAAGGACTCCACCGACAGGCCGAAGCCCAGTCCGGTCGAGATCCCGGCGACGATGAGCAGCAGGACCGCGTTCACCACGAACGAGATCAGCCCGAGCGTCAGGATGTAGACGGGGAACGCCACGATGCGGATCAGCGTGCCGATCACGGCGTTCACGATGCCGAAGACCAGCGCCACGAGCAGGTAGGTCAGGACGGTCTCGACCGGACCACCTTCCCCGAAGGAGTCGACGGTGACACCGGTCACGATGAGCGTGGTGAGCCAGAGGGCGACGGCGTTGACGATGAGCCGGACGAGGAACCGCATGGCCACCATGATGCCTGCCCTCCCCGCGAACGGGCCGCCGGTACGCTGAGCCGGTGACCGACCAGCCCGCGCAGACCGTGCACATCCGTCGCCCGGGGGACACAGCATCGCCGTCCTGCCCGTTAGCCTGACGCGGTGACCGACCAGCCCGCGCAGACCGTGCACATCCGTCCCGAGATCGCCGTCCTGCCGCCGTACAAGCAGGGACGCCAGGCCGCTGCGGACGCCCTCAAGCTCTCGAGCAACGAGAACCCCTTCCCGCCGCTGCCCGGTGTCGTCGAGGCGGTGCAGGCCCAGACGGCGTTCAACCGCTACCCGGACGCCACCGCGCTCGCGGTCCGTGCGGTGCTCGCGAACCGGTTCGGCACCACCGTCGACGAGGTGCACGTCGCCCCGGGCAGCGTCGCGATCCTGCACGAGCTGGCGAAGGCGACCTGCGCCCCGGGTGACGAGGTCGTCTACGCCTGGCGGTCCTTCGAGGCCTACCCGGGCGTCGTCACGGTCGCCGGCGCCACGAGCGTGCAGGTGCCGAACCGTGCCGACGGTGGGCACGACCTCGACGCGATGGCGGACGCGGTCACCGAGCGCACCCGGCTGGTGCTGGTCTGCACGCCGAACAACCCGACCGGGCCGATCGTCACCGGCGCCGAGTTCGCGGCCTTCATGGCCCGGGTGCCGTCCTCGGTGCTCGTCGTCCTGGACGAGGCGTACGCCGAGTTCGTCACCGACGTCGACGCGGTCCGGGGTCCGGCCCTGCTCGAGCGGTACCCGAACCTGGTGGTGCTCCGGACGTTCTCGAAGGCCTACGGTCTGGCGGGCCTCCGCGTCGGGTACGCGCTCGGACCGGCATACGTCCTCGACGCCGTCCGTGCCTGTGCCATCCCGCTGTCCGTCACGGCGCAGGGGCAGGCGGCCGCGCTGGCCAGCCTCGAGCGCGAGGACGAGCTGCTCGGACGGGTCGCCGAACTGGCCGAGCGCCGGGACCGGATCCGCGCCGGACTGCTCGAACAGGGGTGGGACGTGCCGGAGGCGCAGGGCAACTTCGTCTGGCTGCCGACGGGGGAGCACACCGCGTTCGCCGCCGAGGCCTTCGAGCACGCCGGGCTGATCGTCCGGGCGTTCGCGCCGGAGGGCATCCGGATCTCGATCGGCGAGCACGAGGCTGTCGCAAAGCTCCTCGAAACCGCAGGTGCCGTTGTGGAACGTCTCACAACGACGGCTCCTGAGCGGCCGGTACGCTGACGAACATGTTGTTCCGCGCCGCGGCTCCTGCGACGACCCCCGTCCAGCTCCTCGATCCCGAGGGCCGGTTCGTGGAGACCGACGAGAACGCCGAACTCGCCGCCGTCGCCCGGGCCCTCCCTGATGAGACCCTGCTCGCCATGCACCGCCAGATGGTGCTCACCCGACGCTTCGACCACGCTGCCGGCAACCTGCAGCGCACCGGTCAGCTCGGGCTCTGGGCGCCGAGCCACGGGCAGGAGGCGGCGCAGGTCGGTTCCGCCTTCGCGCTCCGCCCCCAGGACCACCTCTTCCCGTCGTACCGCGAGCACGCCGTCGTGATGCAGCGCGGGGTGGAGCCGATGGAGATCATCTCGCTCTTCCGCGGTCAGGCCCACGGCAACTGGGACCCGGACGCCCGCGGCAACACGCACATCTACACGCTCGTCATCGGCGCGCAGACCCTGCACGCCACCGGCTACGCGATGGGCCAGGCGCTCGACGGCGTCGTCGGCACCGGCGACCCGGACGTCGACGAGTGCTCGATCGTCTACTTCGGCGACGGGGCGACCAGCCAGGGCGACGTGAACGAGGCGTACGTGTTCGCCGCGTCGCACACGGCCCCGGTCGTCTTCTTCCTGCAGAACAACCACTGGGCGATCTCGGTGCCGGTGTCGGTGCAGTCCCCGACCCCGCTCGTCGACCGCCCGCGCGGCTTCGGCATCCCGAGCATCAAGGTCGACGGCAACGACGTGCTGGCCTCGTACGCGGCGAGCCTCGTCGCGACCGACCACGCCCGCAGCGGTCAGGGTCCGGCGTTCGTCGAGGCCGAGACCTACCGCATCGGCGCGCACACCAGCTCGGACGACCCGACCCGCTACCGCGGCGACGACGAGCTCGCCGGCTGGGTCGCCCGCGACCCGATCACCCGGTCCGAGACGTACCTCCGCAGCAAGGGCGTCACCGACGCCCAGTTCGCCGAGTTCGACGCCGAGGGCGAGCAGATCGCCGCCGACATCCGCACCCGCACGAGCGCCCTCCAGGACCCGCCGATGGAGGCGATGTTCGACAACGTCTACCGCGAGCCGCACCCGCGCATCGACGAGCAGCGCGCGTGGCTCCGGGACTACGAGGCCGGCCAGGACGCAGGAGCCCACGCATGAGCACCACCGAGCAGCTCTTCGACTACACGCTGCGTTCGCACCCCGGTGCGGGCGAGGTCCCCGAGGACCCGACCCCGACCCTCCCGATGGCGAAGGCGCTGAACGCCGGCCTGGCGAAGGCGATGGAGTCGGACGACAAGGTCCTGCTGATGGGCGAGGACATCGGCCGTCTCGGCGGCGTCTTCCGCATCACCGAGGGTCTGCAGGACCGCTTCGGCGCCGACCGCGTCCGGGACACCCCGCTCGCCGAGTCCGGCATCGTCGGCACCGCGATCGGCCTGGCGCTCCGGGGCTACCGACCGGTCATCGAGATCCAGTTCGACGGCTTCGTCTGGCCGGCGTTCAACCAGATCACCTCGCAGCTGGCGAAGATGGCGAACCGGCTGCCGGCGCACATGTCGCTGCCGATCGTCATCCGCATCCCCTACGGCGGGCACATCGGCGCGATCGAGCACCACCAGGAGAGCCCGGAGACGTACTTCGCGCACACCCCCGGTCTCCGCGTGGTCAGCCCGAGCACGCCCAACGACGCCTACTGGATGATCCAGGAGGCCATCGCGTCGAAGGACCCGGTCGTCTTCTTCGAGCCGAAGTCGCGCTACTGGCCGAAGGGCCAGGTCGACCTGGTCGACGGGCACGTCCCGATGCACACGACCCGCGTCGCCCGCACCGGCACCGAGGTCACCCTCGTCGGTCACGGTGCGATGGTCGCGACGCTCATGCAGGCCGCCGACATCGCCGAGGCAGAGGGCACGAGTTGCGAGGTCGTCGACCTCCGCTCGATCTCGCCGATCGACTGGGAGCCGCTGCTCGCCTCGGTGCGCAAGACCGGCCGCCTGGTCATCGCGCAGGAGGACTCGGGCTTCATCAGCGTCGGCAGTGAGATCGCCGCGACCGTCGCCGAGCGGGCGTTCTACACGCTGCAGGCGCCGCCGCTGCGCGTCTCCGGGTTCGACATCCCGTTCCCGCAGTCGAAGCTCGAGCACTTCCACCTGCCCGACGCCGACCGCGTCCTCGAGGCCGTCGACCGCGCCCTCGCCTACTGACCCGCACCACTCCCGTACGACCGAACCCTGCTGAAGGAGCCGACGTGGCCGTCGCCGAATTCCCCCTGCCCGACGTGGGGGAGGGCCTGACCGAGGCCGAGATCGTCCAGTGGCGCGTCGCCCCCGGTGACGAGATCGCCGTCGACCAGGTGCTCGTCGAGATCGAGACCGCGAAGTCGCTCGTCGAGCTGCCGTCGCCGTTCGCCGGCACCGTCACCGGTCTGCTCGTGGCCGAGGGGGACACCGTCGAGGTCGGCAGCCCGATCATCCGCGTCGAGTCCGACTCGGCCGCCGCAGGTCAGCCGGGAGGCACGGCTCCCGTCGCCGACGCCGCTCCCGTCGCGCAGACCCCGGCTCCGGCCGTCCAGGCCCCGGCAGCGCCGGCCCCGACTCCCGCTGCGTCGGCCCCGGCAGCGCAGGCACCCGTGCCCGCTCCGGCCGCCGCCGCTCCCGCACCGGCAGCGGCAGCGGCTGCTCCGGCACCCGCCGCCGTGGCACCCGCCCCGGCCCAGGTCGCCGTCGACGCCGGTGTCGTCGGCGCCGACGAGGGCTCCGGTGCCGTGCTCGTCGGCTACGGCTCCGCCACCTCCGCGCCCTCCCGCCGGAAGCCGGGCGCCCGCCGGGCCGCCGCCGCCGCTGCCGAGGCGAGCCGCGCCTCCAGTCGTGAGGTCGACCTGTCCTTCGAGACCGACGAGGGCGAGGCGACCACCGCCGACGCCGTCGCCGCGCAGGGACGTCGTCCGGCGCGCCCGTCGATGCCGAGTGCCTCGGCGCTGCAGGTGATGGCCAAGCCGCCGATCCGGAAGCTCGCGAAGGACCTGGACGTCGACCTGACCACCGTCGTGCCGACCGGCCTGGCCGGCGAGGTCACGCGTGACGACGTCATCCGGCACGCCCAGCAGGCCAGCGTCTTCCGCAACATCGAGACCCCGGAGTGGGGCGACGTCCGCCAGGAGACCATCCCGGTCAAGGGCGTCCGCAAGGCCATCGCGACCGCCATGACCACGTCGGCGTTCACCGCGCCGCACGTGTCGCTCTTCGTGGACGTCGACGCGACCCGCACGATGGAGTTCGTCAAGCGCCTCAAGGAGTCGCCCACGTTCGCCGGGGTCAAGGTCAGCCCGCTCCTCATCATGGCGAAGGCCGTGATCTGGGCCGTGCGCCGCAACCGCTCGGTGAACTCGTCGTGGACCGACCGCGAGATCATCGTCCACCACTTCGTGAACCTGGGCATCGCGGCGGCGACCCCGCGCGGTCTGATCGTGCCGAACATCAAGGACGCGCAGGACATGTCGCTGCTCGAGCTGGCGAAGGCCCTCGAGGAGATGACCATCACCGCCCGTGACGGCAAGACGAGCCCCGCGCAGATGGCCGACGGCACGATCACCGTCACGAACATCGGTGTCTTCGGCATGGACACCGGCACGCCGATACTCAACCCCGGTCAGGTCGCCATCGTCGCCATGGGCACGATCAAGCCGAAGCCGTGGGTCGTCGACGGCGACGTGCGCTCGCGCATGGTGACCACCATCGGTGCCTCGTTCGACCACCGCGTCGTCGACGGTGACGTGGCCTCGCGCTTCGTGCACGACGTCGCCTCGGTCATCGAGGAGCCGGCGCTGCTGCTCGACTGAGCGATCAGCGACTGGGGTCCGCCAGGGTCCGGGTCGCGCGGTCTTGGTGTGCCGTTCACGTCGATGTCGGCGGAGCGGAGGATGATCGAGACATGGTCCACCAGCTGCTCGTCCCGCAGCAGGAGATCCGGACGGGTCGCCTGGTGCTCGCGCCCGTGACGCCCGCCGACATCGACGCGGTCCACGAGCTCTTCTCGGACGCCCGGACCTGGACGCACCTGCCGGCCGGACGCCACACCTCCCGCGCCGAGACGCAGGACCTGGTGCAGCGCAAGATCGGCGGCCGCGTCCGGCACGGGCTCGGCTCGTGGACGATCCGAGCGGCGGACTCCGGCGTCTTCCTCGGCATCGGTGGCGTCGACCGCACCGCCGGCGGCGTCTGGAACCTCGGGTACCGCCTGGCTCCGGAGCACCACGGGCACGGCTACGCGACCGAGGTCGCCCGGGCCGCGGTGGACGCCGCCCACGCCCTGCTGCCGGACGTGCCGGTCACCGCGCGGGTGCTGACGAACAACCCGGCCTCGGCGCGCGTGCTCGCCCGGGTGGGCCTCACCCAGGTCTGGCAGGGACCGACCCGGACCGCGGCGCCCGAGGGCGTCGAGTGCCAGGCGTGGAGCGACCGGACGCTGACCCCGGCGCAGCTGGACTGGCTCGTCGCCAACGCCTGACCCGCCGCTGTCGGCCGGCCGCCGCCCGCCCGCCGAGGTCGCACGAACGGCCGTCGGCCGCCTGTCGAGGTCGCACGAACGGCCGGGTGTCGTCCGACGAGCCGGCACTTCGCGCGACCTCGACGGACGCGAGCGGCCTGTCGTGCGACCTGGGCGAGGGGCCACCCGGCGTCCCTGCAGGTCTCCCGCCGGGCGGTTGCACGCGCGGGCCCGGCCGGTACTGTGGGTGAACTGGTCATGTCCGCACAGGACCACCTGATCCACACGAGGAGTCCGCTTGCCGAGCCGCATCACCGAGGGTGCTGAACCGAAGCACCAGCAGCTGCGGCGGATCCTGCTCGACCAGATCACCACGCGGCTGGCGCCGGGGGCCGCGATCCCCTCGGAGCGGCAGCTCATCGCCGAGTACGGCGTCTCGCGCATCACCGTGCGGGAGGCCCTGGGCCAGCTGGTCAACGAGGGTCACCTCGAGCGCGTCCGCGGCAAGGGCACCTTCGTCGCGAACCGTCCGATGCAGTCGACCCTGCACCTGGCCTCGTTCACCGAGGAGATGCGCGCGATGGGGCACGTGCCGACGACGGTCGTGCTCGTCCGGGAGGAACGCGTCCCGCCCGCCGCGACGGTCGCCGCCCTGCACCTCGGGGACGGCGAGACCGCACTGCACCTCAAGCGCCTGCGGATGGCCGACGGTGCCCCGGTGTCCGTCGACGACGCCTGGCTCGCCGCGGACGTGTTCCCCGGCATGCTCGACCACGACCTGTCCGGCTCGATGTACTCGATCGCCGACCAGGTCTACGGGCACCCGATCGACCGCGCGCAGCAGACCGTGGCTGCCAACCCGGCGACCGACGACGTCGCGACGCTGCTCGGCACGAAGACCGGGGCGCCGCTGCTCGAGTTCGACCGGGTGTCGTACTCGGGGACGCGCGCGGTCGAGCACGCCCGCAGCTGGTACCGCTCGGACCGCTACCGGGTGCAGATGGAGGTCACGGCCGCCCGTCCGGTGCTGGTCGGTCGTTCAGACCTCGAAGAGCGCGTCACCCTCGGCGACGGTGGTGCCGACGGTGTCCTGGGGGACCGAGTCCGGCGTCGAGCCGAGCACGACGACGGGGACGACGGGGGAGTACCCCGCCGCGCTGATGGCCGCCGGGGTGAAGCGCACGACCGGGTCGCCCGCGGCGACGGTGTCGCCCTCCTTCGCCAGGAGCGTGAACCCCTCGCCCTTGAGCTTCACGGTGTCGATGCCGACGTGCACGAGGACGTCGGTGCCCGCGGCACCCTGCAGGGCGAACGCGTGCGGGTGCAGCTTGACGATGGTGCCGTCGACCGGGGCGACCGCGGTGACCTCACCGGTGGTGCCGGTCGGGTCGACGGCGACGCCCGCGCCGACGAGCTGCTCGGCGAACACCGGGTCCGGCACGTCGGAGAGCCCGACGACCGGGCCGGCGAACGGCGTGCGGACGACCGTCACAGTTCGTCCTGCATGTCCTGCGCCAGGTTGTCGGCGATGGGGCCGACGATGACCTGCCAGCCGGTGCCGCCACCGACGACGGCCTGCGCGCCGGCGGCCTTGAGGGCGTCCTTGTCGACGAGGTCGCCGTCCTCGACCTCGACGCGGAGGCGCGTGATGCAGCCCTCGACCTCGTCGATGTTGTCGGTTCCGCCGAGTGCGGCGATGATGTCGGCAGCCTTGATGTCAGCCATCTGTTTCCTCCTCGTTACGGGTTCGCTCACAGGTTGACATGCAGTCCACGGTCATCGACACTACGAACTGGTCATGACCGGACAGGACCGGACCTGGCGACACTGCCGAGGGTACCTGCGCCGTCCACGCGACTCAACTCACCCCGAACAGCTCCACCCGATGACGAGAGGAACTCCGATGAGCACCGCTGCCACCACGGACGTGCCGGAGAAGAAGACGCCGAAGAAGCAGTCCCGCTTCTTCGCGAACGCCCAACGGCTGGGCCGGAGCCTGCTGCTCCCGATCGCGGTCATGCCGGCCGCGGGCATCCTCAACCGGATCGGGCAGCCCGACCTGCTCGGTGCGATCCCGGGCTTCGAGACCGGTGCGAGCGTCATCGGCTCCGCCGGCAACGCGATCTTCACCTGGCTGCCGCTGCTCTTCGCCGTCGGCATCGCCATCGGCTGGGCCAAGAAGTCGGACGGCACGACGGCACTGGCCGCGGTCGTCGGCTACATGGTCATGTACGAGGTCTTCAAGACCATGTCGCCGATCGTCCTGGCGGGAGTGAAGGACGCGAACGGCGAGCAGGCCACGATCAACTTCGGTGTCCTCGGCGGCATCGTGATGGGTCTCGTGGCCGCCGGGCTCTGGCAGAAGTTCCACCGCACGAAGATGCCCGACTTCCTCGGGTTCTTCTCGGGTCGCCGTCTCGTGCCGATCCTCACCGCGGCGGCCGGCCTGGTCATCGCCGTGCTGATGTCCTTCGTCTACCGCTACTTCGACATCGGCCTGACCTGGGTCGGCGAGCAGGTCACGTCGCAGCCGGTCGTCGGTGGCGGGATCTTCGGGTTCGCGAACCGCATGCTCATCCCGGTCGGCCTGCACCAGCTGCTCAACTTCTTCCCGTGGTTCCAGCTCGGCAGCTTCAACGGCCCGAACGGTGTCGTCTCCGGTGACATCCCGCGCTTCCTGGCGGGCGACCCCACTGCCGGCATCTTCCAGACCGGCTTCTTCCCGATCATGATGTTCGCCCTGCCCGCCGGTGCCCTGGCGATCTGGCGCAACGCCCGCCCCTCGCAGCGCAAGCTCGTCGGCGGCATCATGCTCTCCGCCGCGCTGACGTCCTTCGTCACCGGCATCACCGAGCCGCTCGAGTACTCGTTCATGTTCGTGGCCTGGCCGCTCTACGTGATCCACGCCGTGCTCACCGGTACCTCGCTGGCCCTGGTGAACGCGCTCGGCATCCACGACGGCTTCTCGTTCTCGGCCGGCGTGATCGACTACGTGCTGAACTTCGGCAAGGCGAAGGGGGCGATCTGGCTCATCCCGATCGGCCTGGCGTACGCGGCGGTCTACTACTTCCTCTTCAGTTTCGTCATCAAGAAGTGGAACCTGCGGACCCCGGGTCGCGAGCCGGAGGACGAGATCGCCTCGGCCTCGGTCGACGACCTCACCAAGGCGTAGTCGCGGCGCGCCGCGGCCGGACGCGCGCCGGGGGGGGGCCCGGGCGGCGGGCTGCGCCGCCGCGCCGCGGCCGGGCGGGGAGGGGGTTTGTATGGGGGTGGGGGTGGGG
>NZ_JARUXD010000052.1:0-25265 GCF_030433875.1 Curtobacterium sp. PsM8
GGGGGGGGCGGGGGGGGGGCGGGGGCCGCGCGGGGCCGCCCCAACCCCAAACCCGCCCCCACCCCCGCCCGGCGGGGGGCCGCCCCGGTTGCTGTTGTGTGGCGGCAGCTCGCGCCAGCGGGCCGCGGCGGACGGGAGGCGCGGGGCCACCGGCGGCGACGGCCGGGCGGCACGCGGCGCGCGGCGAGCTGGGCCAGCGCGCTCCGGCGGCGCGTCCGGGCTGCGCACAACGGAAACCGGCTCGGACCCCGGGGACCCCGGGGTGGGGGCGGGTTGTGTTGTGGGGCGCCCGCTCCCGCCCGCGGGGCACGGCAGACGGGAGGCGCGGGGCGGGCCGGCACCGCGCCTCCCGTCCGGCGGCGGTCACTCGGGCAGCGGCTCCGCGTAGGTGCGGAACTCGCCGCGCTCGGTGTGGATCGCCCACAGCCGCTCGGCGATCGACTGACCCGAGTGCTCGTCCTGGCCGTCGTCGATGCCGAACGGGATGATGAGCTGGCCGACGTGGACGTCCTCGTCGCGGACGGCGTCGTGGAGCAGCTGCGCGTACGCGGTCTCGCCGGCGAACGCGACCGAGGTGCCGGTGACGCGGGCTCCCGGGCGGACGGCGCTGCCGCCGTTGACGAACAGGATCGTGCCGTGGCCGAGCGCGCGCATGCCGGGCAGGACCTGGCGGACGGCGGTGACCGAGCCGTAGACCGAGAACTCGATCGGGCCGACGAGGTCCTCGGCGGTCGTCTCGAGGACGGGCCGCATGTACTCCTTGGCGGGCAGCGGGCTGTACTGCAGCACCTCGATCGGGCCGAGCTGCTCGGTGGCCTGCTCGAGTGCGTGGCGGAGCGAGTCGCCGTCACGGACGTTCGCGGCGAAGCCGGCTGCCTGGTGCCCCTGCTCGCGGAGGGACGCGGCGAGCTCGTCGACCCGCGCCTGGTTACGGGAGATCAGGGCGACAGCGAAGCCCTCGCGGGCGAAGCGTTCCGCGACGGCGAGCCCGAGGCCCTTGCCGGCGCCGACGATGGCGATGGTGGTCATGTGGTCCTCCGGGGACGGTTGGTGGTCGTTCCACTGAACCAGGCCGCCCGGTGCGGCAGCCCGGGGTCGATGGCCGGTTCGTTCAGGGGCGGTGGTACTCGTCGTCGGCGACGTGCTCGAGCCAGGTCGTCGTCGTCGCGGGGTCCTCGGCGTTGTCGAGCATCGCCAGGTGCGCCATGAAGTCGTCGGGGGTCGCGCCGTGCCAGTGCTCCTCGCCCGGGGGTGTGTAGAGCGTCTGGCCGGGGTGCAGTTCGACGACCTGGCCGTCCCGCGTGCCGACGAGGGCGACCCCGTCGGTGACGTGCAGCGTCTGCCCCTTGGCGTGCGAGTGCCAGGCGGTCCGGGCTCCCGGTGTGAACCGGACCATCGCGACGGTCATCGTCTGCCCGGGCTCCTTCGGCGCCGCGATCGGGTCGAGCCAGACGTCGCCGGCGAACATCTCGGGTGGGTTCTTCGTGGTGGGCTGCTTCGGTTCGATCTGCATGCCGTCGACGGTAGGACGATCGGGTCGGCGTCGGGAGGTTCTGGTCGAACACCCCTCAGCGGGAGCCAGAGACCTGCGGCGTCCACCCGGGTGTGGCGATCGTGCCGTACCAGAGCGCGTACTCCGACCGGTCACTCGTGCGCGCCTGGATCCACACCCCGGAACGAGCGGGCACGGTCACCGGGATGCGCGCCGTCCGTCCACACCGCAGCGCGGCCCGGCCCGCGACGACGCCGTCCTCGCCGTCGCGGCCCGCGGGGAAGACCCGGACCGTGACCCGGACCGCTCCGGCATCGCGGCAGACCGCGACGACGTCGTAGTGGCCGGCGGGGGTCGAGTCGCTGATGAACCCGCCCTCGGCGACGTCGCCGCTGCGGAGGAGCTGCCCACCGCCGCTGTCCCAGCCGTCGGGGTCGGCGACGGTGTCCGCGGTCCGGTCGAGCCAGGCCTGGGCGGAACGTTGCCGGTCGGCGTCGGTGCCGGAGCACGCCGTCAGCGCCAGGACGCCGAGGACGAGTGCGGCGACGACGACGAGGCGACGACTGCCGGCGGTGGTCTGCATGCCCGGAGCATGGCACGGCCGACCGACACGACGAGCGTGTCCGTGTCGTGTCCGCGTCGTGTCCGTGACCCGCACACGCCCAGCCTCTCCGCACCTCCGCGGGGTGCAATCGGTCCACACCCACCCGGGAGGCACCCCATGACGCAGACCCGTCGTACCGTCTCGGCCGTGAGCGTCGCGCTCGTCGCCCTCGCCCTCACCGCCTGCACCGGCGACGACCGGAGCGACCCGTCGGGCGCACCCCGGGCCTCCGCCCCGGCCGACCTGGCGACCGGACAGGTCGCGCCGGACGGGCCAGCGAGCGACGTGGTCACCGGACTGGAGGCGCCCTGGTCCGTCGTGCGCACCGGTGACGGTGCCGACGCGCTCGTCAGTCTGCGCGACTCGGCCGAGGTGCTGGAGCTGTCAGCCGACGGTGACACCCGCACCGTGGGCACCGTCCCCGGCGTCCGGCACGGCGGCGAGGGTGGACTGCTCGGCCTCGCCCTGCACGACGACGACCTGTTCGTCTACTCGACCGGCGAGGACGGCAACCGCATCGAGCGCTACGAACTACGGGGCTCGACCGGCTCGTACACGCTCGGTGACGCGACGACGCTGATCGACGACCTGCCCGCGAACACCTTCCACGACGGCGGCCGGATCGCGTTCGGACCGGACGGCATGCTCTACGCCAGCGTCGGGGACGCCGGCGCGAGCGAGGACGCGCAGGACCAGGACTCGCTCGCCGGCAAGATCCTGCGGCTGACCCCGGACGGCGACGTTCCGGACGACAACCCGTTCCCGGACTCCCCCGTCTGGAGCTTCGGGCACCGGAACGTGCAGGGCCTCGGGTGGAGTGCGGACGGCACGATGTTCGCCTCCGAGTTCGGGCAGGACCGGCGTGACGAGCTCAACGTCATCGAGCCGGGCAGCAACTACGGCTGGCCCGAGGTCGAGGGCACCGGCGGCGAGGACCAGGGGTTCGTCGACCCGGTGCAGCAGTGGGCCACCGACGACGCCAGCCCGAGCGGTCTGGCCGTCGTCGGCGACACGGTGTTCATCGCGAACCTGCAGGGACGGGTGCTCCGTGGCGTGCCGGTCGATGACCCCGGCAGCGCGCACGAGTACTTCGCCGGGGAGTACGGCCGGATCCGCACGGTCCTGGCCGGGCCGGACGACACGCTGTGGTTCGTCACGAACAACACCGACGGGCGCGGTGACCCCGGCGCGGGCGACGACCGGATCGTGCAGGTCCCGCTGACCACCGGGTCCTGACCGCGCCACGCGGTGCCGCGCCCGATCCGGTCAGGGGACGAGCCGCTCCGCCCGGTAGCGGTCGAACAGCCGGGTGAACGAGTCGAGGGTGCGGTGGTGCTCGGTGAACCCGGCGAGCCGGCTCTTCGACATGTCGGTCATCACTTCGATGTCCCGACCGAGGTCCGCGTCGGTGTGCCACCAGGACGCCAGGCGCTCCAGGTCCGGCTCGACCAGGCCGTGCTCGGCGACGATCTCGGCCCAGACCGGGGCCGCGTCGACCATCTGCGCCTCGAAGGGGCGCGGGGCGGTGTCGAAGCCCTCGGCCTCGACGCCCAGGTGCGCGGCGATCCGCGGCCACATCCAGCGCCAGCGGAAGACGTCGCCGTTCGCGGTGTTGAACGCCTCGTCGGACCCGGCCGGGTCCGTCGCCGCCCACACCATCTGCGCGGCGAGCAGGTCGGCGTCGGTGACGTCGGTCAGGCCGTTCCACTGCGTCTCGCTGCCGGGGAACACCATCGGTCGACCGGTGTGCCGACTGATCGCAGCGGCGACCGCGATGGTCAGTCCCATGTTCATCGCGTTGCCGACCGCGTACCCGAGGACGGTGTGCGAGCGGTGCACCGACCAGGTGAAGCCCTGACGCTCGGCGGCGGCGAAGAGCTCGTCCTCCTGCGCGTAGTAGAAGTTGTCGACGTCCAGGCGCGGCTCGTCCTCGTGGAACGGGGTGTCCGGCATCGCGCCCTGCCCGTACGCCTCGAACGGGCCGAGGTAGTGCTTCAGCCCGGTCATCAGCGCCACGTGCTGCACCGGTGCGTCGGCGAGCGCGGCGAGCAGGTCGCGGACCATGCCCCCGTTGACGGCGATGTTCTCGGCCTCGGTCGCCTGCCGCGACCATGCCGTGAAGAACACGTGGGTGGCGGGGACGTCCGCCAGGGTCGTGGTCAACGACTCTGCGGAGCGCAGGTCGGCGGAGCGCCAGGTGACGCCGTCGCGTTCGGCTCCCGGGCGGCGGGAGAGCGCGGTGACGGTCCACCCGTCGGCGACGAGGTGGTCGACGATCGCCGATCCGGCGATGCCGGTGGCGCCGACGACGAGGGCGTGCGGGGTCGCGGTCATGCGGGTCCTTCCGGTGGAGGGCGGTGAACCGGAGACAACACCTGTCGGCTGTGTGCATTCCGTCCCGCGCGTGGTCCCGGCCGGGAGGCACGTGGGGACAGGGGCACGGACGTCACCTCCCTCGTGTGGTCGCCTCCGTCTACCGTCGTCCACGTGACACCACAGACCCCGAACCCGTCCGGAGCGCACGGCATGACGACCGGCCGTACCCTCCTGTTCGCCGTCGGGGGTGGCGCCGCGGTCGGGAACCTGTACTGGGCACAGCCGCTGCTCGACGAGATCGCCGCGGACCTGCACGCTTCGTCGTCGCTGGCCGGGTTGCTCGTCACCGTGACGCAGGTCGGGTACGCGCTGGGGATCCTCCTGGTCGTCCCCCTCGGTGACGTCCTGGACCGTCGGCGTCTCGTCCCCGGGGTGCTCATCGCGTCGGCGGTCGCGCTGCTGCTCGCCGCGGTCGCGCCGTCGTTCGGAGCTCTGCTCGGAGCGCTCGGCCTCGTCGGGCTGACGACCGTCGCCGGGCAGCTCCTGACACCACTCGCCGGCGACCTGGCCGATCCGGCCGCCCGCGGACGGATCGTCGGCACCGTGGCGTCCGGGATGCTCACCGGCATCCTGGTGTCGCGGACGGTCAGCGGGCTCGTGGCCCAGGTGGCCGGCTGGCGCGCGATCTACGTCGTCGCCGCGGTCGCCGCCCTCGTGCTCGCGGTCCTGCTACGCCGGGCGATCCCCCACCTCGACCGTCGCGACCGCGTGCCGTACCCACAGCTCATCGGGTCGGTGTTCCGGGCGGTGGCGCACCACCGGTCGGTGCAGGTGACCCTGGTGCTCGGCGCGTCGGCGTTCGCGGTGTTCACGATGTTCTGGACGGCGCTGACGTTCCTACTGAGTGCTCCGCCGTTCGGGTACTCCCCTGCCGCGATCGGTCTCGTCGGGCTGGCCGGGCTCACCGGGGCTGTCGCAGCCCAGCGTGTCGGACGTCTGCACGACCGCGGATTGTCGGTGCCGGTGACCGGGGCGGCGCTCGCGCTCGGGCTCCTGTCACTGGTCGTCGCCGGGCTCGGAGCGCGGTCGATCGTGGTCGTCCTCGTCGCAGTGGTCCTGCTGGACGTCGGGGTGCAGGCGGCGAACGTGCTCAACCAGACCCGGCTGTTCGCGATCGACCCGGCAGCGCGGAGTCGGCTCAACACGGCCTTCGTGACCGGGAACTTCATCGGGGGCGCCGTCGGTTCCGCGCTGGCCTCGGTGCTCTGGGGGCTCGGCGGGTGGACGGCGGTCACGATCGGTGGAGCCGTCCTGTTCGGGTTCGCCTTGACGGTGTGGGCAGTCCATCGCCGCGGGGCACTCGCGCTGCCGGGTGGTGGTGACGCCGCAGCGGCAGCCGGGAGGCCCTGACCACGACCGTCGCGGAGCAGCGGTCACACGACCAACGCCCCCGCCACCTCGACCTCCCCGTGCTCCACGAGCCACCGCACCGCGTCGAGCACCGTCTCCTCCGCCGTGTACCGCGGCGCGTACCCGAGCAGCCGCCGCGCCTTGTCGATGCTGAACACGTGGCTGCGCGACAGGTGCTCCCAGCTCGCGTCCGCGTGCTCGGCGGCGGTGCCCTCTCGGAACCGGTCCCACGTGACGGGCTCGAGCCGGGCCTCCTGTCCGAACCAGGACGCGGCGAGCGCCGCGTACCCCCGCGCGTTCAGCGCCGTGGCGGCGACGACGGTGAAGTCCTCGCCGGCGGCCGCGTCGCGGTGCTCGACGGCGAGCGCGAAGGCCTGGGCGACGTCGTCAGCGTGGACGTGGGCCATCGTCTCGGCACCGAGGCCGGGCACGAGAAGCGGTTCCCCGGCGGACAGCGTGCGCCAGACCGACGGGTCGAGGTTGCCGACCGGGCCGATCGGTGCCCAGCCCGGGCCGCTGATGTGCCCCGGGTGGAGCGAGGTCGTGGCGAGACCCCCACGGGCGGTTTCTTCCTTGAGCATCCGGGCGATGGCGTCCTTCTGCGTGCCGTACTCGCCCACCGGCGGGGTCGCGTTCTCCTCGGTGACGGGCAGCACGGCGCTGGGTCCGGCGCGCCAGATCGAGCCGCAGTGGACCAGGTGCGCGTCGGTGCCGCGGAGCGCGTCGACGAGGGCGGTGGCGGACTCGAGGGTGAAGCAGACGAGGTCGATGACGACGTCGGGGCGCAGTCCGACGATGCGGTCGCCGAAGACGCCGTCGCCGTCCTCCTGCTCGCGGTCGGCGGTGACCTGCTCGACCTGCTGCCACTCCGGGGCGTCGACGTAGGCGGCGCGGGTGCCGCGGCTGATGGTGACGACGTCGTGGCCAGCACGCACCAGACGGGGGACGAGGAAGGTGCCGATGTGGCCGGTGGCACCGATGACGACGACGCGCTGTCTGCTCATGCCGTCACCGTACGCGCGGCCCGCCGCTCGCCACGCGCAGCGGACGATGCCACCGTCCGCCCGGCGACCAGGGGCTAGCGTCGATCCCATGCAGCGACGCACACTGGGCCGTACCGGCCGCGAGACCTCCGTGATCGGACTCGGCACCTGGCAGTTCGGCGGCGACTGGGGTCCGGTCGCGGCCGAGGACGCCTTCGCCGTGATGGACGCCTCCGCCGAGGCCGGCACCACCCTGTTCGACACAGCCGACGTGTACGGGGACGGCCGGAGCGAGCAGCTCATCGGCCGCTGGATCGCCGCGCACCCCGAGGCCGGGGTGACCGTCGCGACGAAGATGGGTCGCCGCGTCGACCAGGTGCCGTCGAACTACGTCGCCGCGAACTTCCGGCAGTGGGTGGACCGGTCGCGCGAGAACCTCGGCCAGGACACGCTCGACCTCGTCCAGCTGCACTGCCCGCCGACCGAGGTCTTCTCCGACGACGCCGTCTACGACGCGCTCGACGCCCTGGTCGCCGACGGGTCGATCGCGGCGTACGGCGTCAGTGTCGAGACCGCGGACCAGGCCCTGACCGCGATCGCGCGCCCGGGGGTCGCGAGCGTGCAGGTCATCCTCAACGCGTTCCGCCTGAAGCCGCTGGACCGCGTGCTGCCCGCCGCCCGGGAGGCCGGGGTCGCGATCCTGGCGCGCGTCCCGCTGGCCTCGGGGCTGCTCACCGGCAAGTACACGACCGAGACGACGTTCGCGCCGGAGGACCACCGCACCTACAACCGGGAGGGTCAGGCCTTCGACCAGGGCGAGACCTTCAGCGGCGTGCCGTTCGAGGACGGCGTCCGTGCGGCGCAGGAGTTCGCCGCGTCCCTGCCCGAGGGCGTCTCCGTCCCGCAGGCAGCGCTGGCGTGGGTGGTCGCCCAGGAGGGCGTGACCGCCGCGATCCCGGGTGCCCGGAACGCCGAGCAGGCCCGCTCGAACGCCGCCGCCGGGTCCCTCGACCTGCCGGCCGACCTCGACGCGACCGTGCACGAGCTCTACGACCGGTGGTTCCGCGCGACGGTGCACGAACGCTGGTGACCGGCGGCCTCGGGGCCCGCTGACGTCCCGGGTTCCTGTGGTCCGCTCGGAAGGGCCTCAGGAAGCGGGACCACTTCACATCCGGCCCGCGGCCTGCGCGGGCCGGTCGGTCCTACGGTGAGGCCGTGCAACCACGTGCCCTCCGTCAGCCCCGCCTCCACGAGCCCCGTCCGGGGCGTCGCCGACGCACGCTGTGCGTCGCGGGGGTCCTCGGTGCCGCCGCCCTGCTCGGCGCGGGCATGTTGGTGGTGCCGGGCATCGCCTCGGCGGCTGAACACCCGGCGCTCGTCGGGAGTGCACCCCACGAGCACGGAGCGGGCGTCGTCCCGGCGGGCACCGTCCGGGTCGACGCCGAGCGCACCTGGGAACTCGGCCACACGCCGAACCAGGTGCTGACCGGGCCGCTCGGGACGGCAGCACCCGGTGCCGTGCGCTTCGCGTACGCGGGAGACTCGGTCACCGCCCGCCCCGGTTCGTGGTTGCGCGACCTCGCCGCCGATCCTGCCGTCCACGCCCTGGGCGGGTACGCCCACAGCGGCTACCGTGCCGACCAGGTCACCGCGCTCATGCCCGCCGTGCCCGGAGCCGACGTCCTGGTCGTCGAGCTCGGCACGAACGACGTCAACCAGGACGTCCCGGCCACCCGCACGATCGCGGCGATCAACACCCTGGTCGCCCGTGCCGGCGCACCGCACGTCCTGGTGGTCGACACCCCGCCGTCCGACCACACGACGAGCCTGTGGGGCGTCGACCGGCGGACCGGGAACGCCGAGATGAACCGTGACCTCGCGAGCGACGCCCGGCACCACGGCTGGACGGTGATCGACCCGTTCGCCGCTGTCCGCACCGCAGACGGTGCGTACGCCCCGGGCACGACGCTCGACGGGATCCACCCGACGACGGCGGCCAACACCGCGATCGCGCGGCGGTTCGCCCGGGCGATCGTCGCCGCGGGCCACTCGGCGACCACCTCCACGACGGCGGCCGGCACGACCGCGACAGCGACCGGGGCCTGACGCGCCGACGTACTCGGGGCGGCACCGCAGCGTGCTCTGCTGACCACTCAGCGCGTGGCGAGCAACGCGTCGCTCGCGTCCCACAGCCGCTCGGCAGACTCCGGGTCCAGCGCCTCCGGGCGCACTCCCACGAGCGGCCGGTCGTCGCTCGCCGGCAGCGCCTCGGCGCAGTCCTCGAAGTACCGGCCGCCGACACCCTCGACGAGCGGTGACGCCGCCACGAGCACCGAGGTCGCGGCACCCTGCTCCGGGGTCTTGAAGCCCTCGGCCGGCGAACCGTCCTCGTGGACGATGCCGATCGCGAGCGCCTGCTCGTGCGACAGGTGCCGGGAGAGGTCGGTGAGGATGCCGCCGGGGTGCACGGCGTTCGCGACGATGCCGTCCGCGGCCCAGCGTCGGGTGGCCTCCACCGCGAAGAGCGCGTTCGCGGTCTTCGACTGCCCGTACGCCACCCACGGGTCGTAGGGGCGACGCTCGAACATGAGGTCGTCGAGGTCGATCCCGGCGGTGTGGTGCCCCGCGGAGCTCAGCGCGACGACCCGTGCGGCGCGTCCGGTCCGGTCCGCCCCGGCGCGCAGGGCGTCACGGAGGCCGGTGACCAGGCCGTGGTGCCCGAGGTGGTTCGTGGCGAACTGCAACTCCCAGCCCTCCGGCGTCCGGAGCTCGGGGGTCGCCATGACGCCGGCGTTGCCGATGACGACGTCGACCGGCCCGGTCCACCCGGCGACGAAGGCGCGGACGGAGGCACGGTCGGCGAGGTCGAGCGGGCGGACCTCGACCGAGGCACCGGGGACGTCGGCGCGGAGGCGTCCGGCCGTCCGCTCCCCCTGCTCGGGTCGCCGCACGGCGAGGACGACCGAGGCCCCGGCACCGACGAGGGCGGCCGAGGTCGCCGCACCGATCCCGGCGGCACCGCCGGTCACGATGACCCGCAGCCCCGTGAGGTCGATGCCGCGGAGGACCTCCGCGGCGGTGGTCGTGGCGTCGAACGGGGTCGTGATCCTGGACATGCTCGGGAGTCTACGCAACAGGTGTCGTTGACGGACGGGAGGCCCGGCGCACGTCGTGTGCCGGGCCTCCTGTCCGTCAGGTGGTCACGTCAGCCGGCGCGCACCACCGCGCGCGAGCCGGCGATGACGGCGACGTCCTCGGCGACGGCGACGACCGGGTCCGGCAGGACCGTGCCGACGGCCTTGCGGGCGGCCCAGGCGACGTAGGAGCCGACGAGGGCTCCGATCGCGCCGAGGATCGCGCCCTCGATGCGCAGGTCGGACTTGCCGGACTTCGTGGTGGTGCCGAGGGCGAGACCGGCGAACGCGCCCGCACCGATGCGGCCGAGGAGCGCCGGGAAGGCGATCCGGTTGGGGGTCTTCGGCATCTTGTCGGCGACGATCTCGCCTGCGGCTCCGACGACGAGACCGGCGCGACCGATCGACGAGTCGAAGGTCTTCCAGTCCTGCCACTCACCGCGCAGGTCCTTGTCGCCGTGGTGCAGTCCGAGGACGGCGAGCGGCGTGGCGGAGCGACCGCCGCTGAGGATCCCGAGCAGCAGGGCTCGCGTCAAGGTGCTGGTGGTCCGGCTCTTCTTCGACATGTGTTCCGTCTCCTTCGTGTCCCGGTCGACGCTACTCAGTCCGGCTGTCCCCGAGGCTCAGCCCTTGACCGCTCCGGCGGACATGCCGGACACCAGGTTGCGCTGGATGATCATGAAGAACACCACGACGGGCAGCGAGAACAGCACGGAGGCGGCCATCTGCCCGGTGAAGTCGGTGCCGGCGGTCTGCGTGGTGAAGGACGCCAGCCAGACCGGCAGCGTGTAGTGCGCCTGATCCTGCATGAACGTGTAGGCGACGATGTAGTCGTTCCACGCGGCGATGAACGCGAACACGCTCGTCGCGATCACGCCGGGCATCACGAGCGGGAACAGCACCTTCGTCAGGACCTGCCAAGTGCTCGCGCCGTCGATGCGGGCCGCCTCTTCGATCTCGATCGGGATGGCGAGGAAGAACCCGCGCATCACCCAGATCGAGAACGGCAGCACCGCGGCCACGTAGGCCAGGATCAGGCCGAAGTAGCTGCCGGTGAGCCCGGTCTGGTTGAAGATGAGGAACTGCGGGATGAGCAGCGCGGTGCCGGGCAGCATCTGGACGAGCAGGATCACGACCAGGATCGTCCGGCGTCCGCGGAAGCGGAAGCGCGACAGCGCCGCCGACGCCAGGATCCCGAGCACCAGCGACAGGACGACCGCCCCGACCACGACGATGCTCGAGTTCTTCAGGTAGACGAGGAAGTCGGCGCGGGTGAACGCGGTGACGAAGTTGTCGATCGTCGGGTGTGCGGGGGCGAACAGCGGGGTGCTCGTCAGCGCTTCCGACCGCGGCTTGAACGCGGTGTTCACCATCCAGTAGACGGGGAAGATCCACACCACGCAGAAGACCACGGCGATGGTGCTGCTGATCCACCGCACCGGTCGGCGGCGGCGGCGGTTGCGCCCGGTGGCCGCGACGCCCTCCGGGGTGGGGACGGCGGCGGGGACGTCGGCGTCGACGGGGACGCCCGTCGGCAGTGCGGTGGTCACAGCTCTTCTCCCGATCGGACGAGGTTCCGGATGTAGAGGGCGCTGAGGGCCATCAGGATCAGCGCGGCGATCACGGCGACGGCGGACCCGGTGCCGATGTCGTGCCCGACGAAGGCGGTGATGTAGGTGAAGACGCCGAGGGTCGAGGTCGCGCCGTCGGGACCGCCCTGCGAGACGAGCCAGATCTGGTTGAAGACGTTGAAGTCCCAGATGATCGAGAGCATCGTCACGAGGAGCAGCGTCGGGCGGAGGTACTCGATGGTGACGACGCGGTAGACGGTCCACTCGGAGCCGCCGTCGAGCCGGACGGCTTCCTTCACCTCGAGCGGGATCTGGGTCTCGGCCGCGTAGAGCGTCAGGGCGATGAACGGCACGGCCTGCCAGACGACGAGCATCCAGATCGACGTGTACGCCAGTCCGGCGCTGTTGCCCCAGTCGGTGTTCGTCATGTCGCCGAAGACGTGCAGCTGGGTGAGCGCCCAGTTCACGACGCCGTAGCCCGGCTGGAACAACCAGTTCCACACGAGCGAGGACGCCACGTTCGGCATGCCCCAGGCGCAGATCAGGACGATCGTCACGGCGTACCGGAGGACCACGCCGAGCCGGGTCATCAGGTGGGAGACGCCGGCGCCGATGAGGATGCTGCCGAGCACCATCGCGGCGGTGAACAGGACCGTGCGCACCAGGGAGGCCCAGAACGTCGGGTCGGTGAGGATCTGCACGTACTGCGCCAGGCCGACGGCGTCGTAGGCCCCGGTGTAGAGGGAGCGCTGGTCGTAGTCGGTGAAGGACGTGAAGACCAGGAAGACGATCGGGGCGATCGTCACGAAGACGAGCACCAGGCCCGCCGGCGTGAGGAGCCACAGCGGGGCGGACGAGCGAGCGGGACGGCCGGTGCGCTCCTGGCTCGGGCGGGTGGCGGAGACGGTCACGTCTGGCCTTTCCGTGAGGGGCGGACGGTGCGGGTGCCGCGGCGGTCGCCGTGGCGGGTGCCGGGGTGGTGCCGGGGCACCCGCACCGTCCTGCGTCGGTCGAGGAGTGCGGCCTACTTCTTGTTGAGCGTGGCGTCGGCTGCCTTGTCGAAGGTCGCGGCGGCCTCCTCCGGGGTCTTCGAGCCGGAGACGATGCTCGAGAACAGCTCGTTGATGCTCTGGTCACCCTCGAGGTCGGCCCAGCGGGAGTTCGCCGGCGTCGCCTTCGAGTTCAGGGCTGCCGTGAAGAAGCCCTTGTTGATGTCGCTGAGCGTCGAGTCGGCGGCCTTGATGCCGTCGGTGCTGTTCGGGATCCAGCCGTTGTCGCCGTAGACGTACTTGCTCTGCATGTCCGGGCCGGACGCGATCTTCACCCACTGCAGGGCCAGGTCGGTGTTCTTCGACTTCGCGGCCACACCCCAGTCGGAGCCGCCGAGCATGACCGGCTGGGTCTTGCCGGACTTGCCCGGGAACGGGAAGGTGCCCAGCTTGTCCGCCGTCATCTCGGGGTTCGCCTGCTCGATGAGCCCGAGCGTGCCGCTGGTGCTGAGGATGGCCGAAGCCTTCTCGTCGGCGAAGACCTGGTTCATGTCCGGGCTGTCGGTGTTGAGCGTCGCCGAGGCCTTCGAGGAGTAGTCGTTGGCGAACTCCTTGAAGTCCGTCAGACCCTGCTGCGCCTTCGCGTCACCGAAGCCGGCCTTCCAGGTGCCGTCCTGCTCGGTCGCGATCTCGCCGCCGGCGTCCCAGACGAACTGCATGCCGGCGTACCAGTACTGACCGGGCATGTAGAAGGCCGAGAAGTCGTTCGCGGTGTTCTTCGCCTTGACCTTGTCGAGGTCCGCGGTCAGTTCCTCGTAGGTGGTCGGGGCCGTCGTGATGCCGGCGTCGGCCCACATCTGCTTGTTGTAGATGACCGACCGGGCACCGGCGAACCCGGGGACGCCGTACAGCGAGCCGTCGACGGTCGCCGGGTCCGAGAGCCCGGCGAGCCAGGTCTGCCCCTGCGCCAGGTCCTTCTTGTAGGGCGTCAGATCGAGGAGCGCCCCGTTGGCGGCGTAGCTGGCGACCTGGGTGTTGCCGAGGTCGAGGACGTCCGGCGGGGTGTTCGTCGCCAGGGCGGTGGAGATCTTCGTCGTGATGCCGTCCCACTGCTGGATCTGCACCTTGACCTTCGCGCCGGTCTTCGCCTCGAACTCCTTGTTGATCGCGGCGATGGTCTTGTCGGAGTAGTCCCCGGTCATGGCCCACACGGTCAGCGTCTTGCCGTCGCCCTTGACGTCGGCGACGTCCTTGGTCCCACCGCCGCCCCCGCCACCGGCGTTGCCGGCGCTGGAGCAGGCCGTCAGGCCCATCGCGATGGTCAGGGCCACGGCAGCTGCTGCCGCGAACTTCGTCGTACGCATTGCTTCTCCTTGGTGGTCGTTCTGCGGTGTCGGTGTCGGGTCGGGTCAGCTCACGCCGAGCTCCGCGGCGAGCAGGAAGGCTGCTCCGCCCCGGAGGATCAGGTCGCTGTTGGTGGAGGTGGCGGTCACGGCGAGGTCGTTGCCGACGCTCGCGAGGGTCCGTGCCGTGGCGGTCGCGCGGACGGCCTGGATGAAGGGACCCTGCACCAGGTCGGCGGGGCCGGTGACGACGATCTCGGTGATGTTCACCGCGCTGATGATCGGCGCGAGGACACCGCCCAGCGTGCTGCCGGCGGAGCGCAGGACCGCGTCGCGGCCGTCGGGCGACGCGGCGATCCGGCGGGTCAGGTGTTCGGCGCCGATGAGGACCTCGAGGCAGCCCCGGCGACCGCAGAGGCAGGGTTCGCCGTCCTCGTCGATCGTCAGGTGCCCGATCTCACCGGCGGCGAACCGTTCGCCCAGCACCAGGCGGCCGCCGAGCACCATGCCCGTGCCGACACCGTGTTCGAGTGCGACGACGAGCAGGTCGTTGCCGGGCTCGGCCTCGAACGCGTGCACCCCGAGGGCCGCCGTGTTGGCGTCGTTGAGCACGTGCACGGGCAGCCGGAAGTGCTCGGTGAGCTGTGCCTGCAGCGGCAGGTCGGCGCCGAGGGCCACGGAGTGCAGCACGGTGCCGTCGGCGTCGATGACCCCGGGGCAGCCGACCGCGATGCCGAGCAGGCGGCGGGTGGTCATCGTCGCGAGGCGTTCCACCAGCCGGATGATCCGGACGACGGCCTGTTCCCCGGTGGCACCGTCGACCTCGATCTTCGCGCTATCCACCACGTCGCCGCGGAGGTTCGTGACCGCGCCGACGAAGTGGTCGGGGAGGGACAGGTCGACGACGACGATGTGGAACGCGTCCACGTTGAGGGTGATGAGGGTCGCGGGCTTGCCGACCCGCAGGTCCTCCCGCGGGCCGAGCTCGGTGACCAGTGCGTCGACCTCGAGTTCCGCCACGAGTCCGGACACGGTGGGGCGGGTGAGGCCTGACTGCCGGGACAGGTCGGCGCGGCTCATGGCCCCGTCGGTGAAGAGCGTCTGGAGGATCAGCGAGCGGTTGTGGGCTCGGCTGTGCTGCGGGAGCGCCTTGCTGCGTGCGCGTCGGAGCTGCGCACCGAAGGTGGTCTGGACGTCGGTCTCGTTCGGCATCAGATCTCCTCCCTCCGAGCGGTTGCCTTAGTAAAGGACCGTTCCTAATCACCTGTCAAGACCCGATCTGCAGCCGTAACACGTGCGTGATCTGGCGGAAACAGGCGGAAGTCATCGCTTGCCACGGATGCGTAAGGCGTGTTTACTAACCCGCATGCGCAGCCCAGACGCCGCGTCCTCGACGCCGAGGCCGGACACCCCGACGACCGGTTCGCGATGAGGATCGGCCTGGACATCGGCGGGACGAAGATCGACGCCGTCGCGGTCGCCCCGACCGGCGAGACCGTCGACCGGGTCCGCGTGCCGACCGGCTTCGGCGCCGACGCCGTCGTCCGGAACACCCTGCAGGTGATCGACTCGCTCCGCGCCCGGACCGGCACGGCACCGACCGCGGTCGGCATCGGGATCCCCGGGCTCATCGACCACGAGACCGGCTGGGTCCGGCACGCCGTGAACCTCGGGTTGTCCGAGGTCGCCCTCGGACCGCTCGTCGCCGAACACGTCGGACTGCCCGTGCAGGTGGAGAACGACGTCAACGTCGCCGCGCTCGGGGCGGCGCAGGCCATGCAGCTCGACGGGCCGCACGCGTACCTCAACATCGGCACCGGGTTGGCGGCGGGCATCGTCGTCGACCGACGGCTCTGGCGCGGTGCCCGGGGCAACGCCGGCGAGGTCGGTCACATCCCCGTGCTCGCCGACGGCCCGGTGTGCGTGTGCGGGCAGCGCGGCTGCCTCGAGACGGTCGCGTCGGGCTCGGCACTGGCCACCGCCTGGCCCGGACACCCGGGCAGCACCGCCACGAACGTCTTCGACAGTGCGGACGCCGGGGACCCGGCCGCGACCGCCGTGCGGGACCGGTTCGTCGCCGGCGTCGCCTCGGCCGTCCGGATCCTCGTCGTGACCGCCGACGTCGAGTCCGTCGTCATCGGTGGCGGGCTCGCCACCCTCGGCGAGCGCCTCCTCCTGCCGCTCCGCGCGGACTTCGACGAGGCCGCACGCGCCTCCCCCTTCGTCGCGTCGCTCGGCCTGTCGTCCCGCGTGCGCCTCGCACCGCTCGACCAGCCGCTCGCCGCACTCGGTGCCGCCCACCTGGCTCCCGAGTCCGCCGTGACGACCGCCTGACGCGAGGAACGGGACCCGGCCGAGCCGGGCCTCCCGTCCGCCGCGTCGGTCGCCACGGCCCCTGTCGGTGCCGACCACCCGGTCAGTCCGGCGCCCCTCCCATCCGGATCCACCGTCCGCCGCGACCACCGCGGCTGGAAGTGAGCACGCCATGACCGACCCGACACGTCCCTCCGAGCCGTCCGCCCCTGCCGACCACCGTGCGTCCGGCTCGCTCAGCCGCCGTGGCGTCGTCCTCGGTGGCGCCGCCGCCGTCGCCGCCGCAGCCGTGGCCCTCGGTTCACCGGGGGTCGCCTCGGCCAGCCCGGGAGGCGCGGCGACCGTCGCGAGCACCGGCCGCCGGCCCGGCGCTCCCACGCTGTCCCGCACGCGCTCCCGGGACCTGGCGTACGAGTACCTCGACCTGCGGATGGACGAGTACGGCAGTGGGACCGCCCTCCGTCTGCCGCGGAGTTACTCCGGCGGCTACTTCGCGTCCCTGCCGACGGAGTTCGTGTCCTCGTTCGCGTACGACGACGCGCTGATGGTCCTGGCGTGGCTCGGACGCGGGCGGCGGGGTGACGTGCAGCGGGCGACGGTCCTCGGCGACACCCTGCTGTCCCTGCAGGCGGCGGACCCGATCGGGGACGGCCGGACGCGGGCGTCGTACCAACCGGACACGTTCCCGGTCGCGACGCCCCCGCGGCCGATCGACATCGGCTCCGCCGCGGCCTACACGGGCAACCAGTCGTGGGTCGGGATGGCGTTCTGCCGGCTGTACGCGGTGACGCGGCAGCGACGGTTCCTGGACGGCGCCCTCCGCCTCGGCACGTGGATCGAGGAGCACGCCCGCGACGACGTCCGTCAGCCCGCCGGGTACACCGGTGGCCGGAACGCCGACGACCAGCCGATCACCTACAAGTCGACCGAGCACAACATCGACGTCACCGCGTTCTTCACCCAGCTGGCGCAGCTCAGCGGCGACCGGGTGTGGAAGCGTCGAGCAGCACTGGCGGAGTCGTTCGTGCGGGCGATGCAGGACCGGACGGACGGGCACCTGTGGACCGGCACCGACCCGGACGGCGTGACGGTCAACCGGGTGCCGATCCCCGAGGACGTCCAGGTCTGGGCGTACCTGGCCACCCGCGACCGCCGGTACTCGGCATCGGTGACGTGGGTGCTCGACACCCTCATCGCACACGACGGTCCGTACACCGGGCCGTCGTTCTCGGACACCGACACGAGCAAGGTCTGGTTCGAGGGCTCCGGGCAGCTGGCGCTCGCGCTGGAGGTCCGTGGTGCGCGCGGCGACCGGGCCCGGGCCTCGTCGGTCCTGGACAGCGTGCAGCTCGCACAGCGGACGCAGCCGAACGGGGACGGCAAGGGGATCGTGTCGGCGTCGTCGGACGGGCTCGACACCGGGTTCGGGGACCTGTACTACGCGAGCCTGCACACGGGTGCGACGGCGTGGTACCTGCTGGCGGCGACCCGGACGAACCCGTTCCGCCTCTGACGGCGCAGTGCCGGGGTCAGTGGTGCGCGGGCAGTGCCACGGCCCCGGCGCCCCGGGCGTCGTCGGGCACGGGGTCGCCGGTGGCCGCCTCGTCCATCGCGGCGGTCAGGTCCTCGAAGAAGGCGCTCATCTCGGTGAGGGTCGTCGCCGAGAGCCGGTCCGCCGCGGCGATCATCCGCGCGTGCACCCCGGTCAGGTGCGACCGGACGGTGTCGTCGCCGTTGTCCGTGGCGACGAGCAGGAACCCGCGGCCGTCGCTCGGGTCGGTCTGTCGTTCGACGTGGCCGGCGACGACGAGTCGCTTCACCAGCGCCGTGGTCGACGCCGTCGTGATGCCGAGGTGCGCCGCCAGGCCGGTCGGCTTCACCACGGTGCCGCGCTGTCGCGCCTGCAACAGGAAGCGGACGGCGGCCATGTCGGTCGGACCGAGCTGCATGGTGTCGCGGGTGCGCTGCCGCATGGCGACCTCGGCGGACCGGTAGCGGCGCATCGCGTTGAGGAGCTCCACGCCGGTCTTGGTCGCGCGGTCGGGGTACCAGTACCCGGACTCGTCGTAGGTCCTCGCGTCGACCATGGCGTCCCACCTCGTCCTCGACCGCGGGGTGCGGCCGATCCCCCAGGAGTACCAGGACGTCGGGGTGCCGGGTCCAGCGCCTCTGCGGACTTGTCCCCCGACCGCCGACTGCTCGAGAGGCGCCCGCCCGCGCGTCCCCCGCGAAGTGGACGGAGGCGGGAATGCGCGCAGGGATCCGCGTGTACAGATGATCACCTCGACGAAAGGAGTCCGCCGTGATCGACGACGACCGCACCCCAGGCCAGCGCACCGACGTGGCCCAGCACCCGCAGTTCCGTCTGCAGGACGACGAACCGACGGGCTTCGGCCGCTGGCTCGGACTCATCAACGCCGGAGACTGACCGCTCCGGACGCCGCTCCGGCGGCGACCACGACACGGACGGGAGGCGCGGTGCCAGCTGGCACCGCGCCTCCCGTCTCGTTGTCCGTTCCACCCCGGAACCTTGCGCTCCCCGTGGCCTGGCCACAGGATGTTGACGTTGCCAACGGAGGCAGCACGAGCTGAGGAGGCCGGATCGATGGGGATTCGCCAACGACGGACAGAGCGCGACACGACGTCATCGGGCCGGTGGTGGCGCCTCGCAGCAGGGGTGACCGCAGCCGCCCTCGCGATCGGGGGGGCTCGGTGCCGCACCCGCCCTCGCGGACACGACGCCCACGACCTTCCACCCGGGCCAGCAGTGGCTCGACGACACCGGGCAGCCGATCCAGGGACACGGCGGCCAGGTCGTGACGAGCACGGACGACGCCGGCGGGACCATCTACTACTGGTACGGCGAGGACCGCGTCAACGGGTACACCGACACCCGCGGCGTGCACGTCTACTCGTCCCGGGACCTGACGAACTGGACCGACCAGGGCCTGGCCCTCCGGACCATGACGGCACGGTCGGACTTCGACCAACCGTACTTCTCGGCCCTCTACGGCGGCTACGACGGCACGCAGCGCGACGCCGTGTACCGCGACCTCGGGGTGACGGCCGAGAGCGCCACCCGCCCCGGCGCGATCCTCGAGCGGCCGAAGGTCATCCACAACGCGAAGACCGGGCAGTGGGTGATGTGGGTGCACGCCGACGGTCCCACCGCCGACTCGGACGCGCAGTACGCCAAGGCCACCGCCGGCGTCGCCGTGTCCGACTCCCCCACCGGGCCGTTCCGCTACATCGACTCGTACCGCCTGGACCGGGTCCCCGCCGACGACCCGACCAACCACCAGCCGGACTCCCCCGGCATGGCCCGCGACATGAACCTGTTCGTCGACGACGACGGCACCGCGTACATCGTCTACGCCAGCGAGGAGAACCTGACCCTCTACATCTCGAAGCTCGACGCCGACTACACGAACCTGTCGGCCGAGCCGAGCAAGGCCGTGGAGGGCGTCGACTTCCGCCGCCCGCAGCCGTGGATCGGCGGGCAGCGCGAGGCGCCGGCCCTGACGAAGGTCGGCGGCACCTACTACCTGGTCACCTCGGGCGCGACCGGCTGGGCACCGAACGCCGCCGCGTACGCGACCGCCACCGACCTGCTCGGCACCTGGACCGCGCACGGCAACCCGGCCACCGGCACCGGCGCCGACACGACCTGCAACTCGCAGAGCACGTCGCTGCTGAACCTCGGCGACGGTCGGGTCGTGTACATCGGCGACCGGTGGAACAACGCCACCGACCTGCGGACGGCACCGTCGGTCTGGCTGCCGGTGACCTTCGGCGAGGGCGGCGCGATGTCGTTCTCGTGCGACACGACCTCGTGGTCGCTCGCTGACCTGCGTCCCTCCACCCCGTGGACGGTCACGACGCCGATCGCCGGCCAGGCCACGCTCGACGACGACACCAAGGCGCTGCCGGGCAGGGTCGCCGTCCGCGAGGGCTCCACCACCCGCACCCACCGCGTCACCTGGGCCGACGACGCCCTGGCGACCGCGGGCGAGCGGACCGTCACCGGGACGCTCGACGACGGCCGCACCTTCACCCGCACCGTCACCGTGTTGCCGAAGAAGCTGGCGTACTTCGTCGACGCCGGTGGGCAGGGCACCGCGGACCACACCGCGGACCTGGCCTTCCTGCAGAAGCGCGGCGACCGTCTGCTCAACAGCGTCGAGGACCAGCGCTTCGGCGTCGACCCCGCCACCGGGAACCACTGGGGGTACCTCGGCACCACCGGCGGCACCTCGGGGACGAGCGGCGGCACCATCACGGACACCGTCCGCTGGCAGGCCGACGAGACCGACCTGGAGTACGCCCTGGGCGGCCTGAAGAAGGGCTCGTACCGCGTGGACGTCGGGTTCTGGGACCCGTGGACGAAGAGCGCTCCGGGTCGGGCTGCCGCGGTCGCCGTCGACGGCGAGACCGTGGCGACGAACCAGCCGATCGACGGCACCTTCCGCACCCTCGCGACCACGGCGACCGTGGGCAAGGACGGCATCGTCGACCTGCGCATCTCGCCGGCCACGAAGTACGGCATCCAGGTGAGCTGGATCATGGTGTCGAAGGGCTGACACGCACCGACGGGAGGCCCGTCACCGGTCTGCGGGACCGGTGACGGGCCTCCTGTGCGTTGCCCCGGCGACCAGCGCCACGCACGCGGACGCGGGTACGGTCGGAGCGTGCACGGGATCGGTGAGGTCGACGAGGCCGGACGGCTGCGGCTGCTCGGCAGCGCGGCGGCGGGTGCAGGGTTCGCGCTCGTGTTCACGATGCTCGTCCTGTCGTCGTTCCAGACCGCGACGCCGCAGGTGCTCGTGTCGGTCGGACTGCCCGCGGCGCTGATCGGTGCCGGCGTCGCCGGTTGGTTGCAGCTCCGGTCATGGCGGGTCGACGGCGGCTACGAGGCCGTCGTGATGGTCGAGCGCTGGGTGACCGAGCGGCAGGTGCCGACCGGGGTGCCCGCGGAGATCTGGGTCCCGCGACTGCAGGCCCAGGCCGACCAGCAGACCGCTGGCTGGGGCAAGATCGTGCTCGCCGTGTTCTGGAGTGCGATGACCTGGTCGATGCGTGACCAGCACGGCACCGTGATCACGCTGCTGCTGCTCGGGCTGTGGGCCGGCCTGGCGCTGTGGAGTGCGCTGTGGGTGATCCCGCGGTCCCGCGTGGCGCGCGACATGCTGCGGCAGGGCGTCGTCGTCCGCGACTGAGCTGTCGGGTCAGCACCACGGGTCGGGTCAGCACCACGGGTCGGTCAGCCTGACCGGTCGGGTCAGCCGAGGGCGGCCGTCGCGGTGCGGAGCTCCTGCAGGACGTCGAGCGCGTGACGCGCGAGCCCGTCGTCGTCGCTCCGCTCGCCCTCTGACCAGCGCGCGTAGCCCTGCTTGAACGCCAGGACCCCCATCTCGCTGGCCAGGTGCGCCGTGGTATCGGGCACGCCGCGCTCGAGCAGCGCCGTGGTCATCGCCGCAGCCATGCCGACGCTCTTCAACGCGTCCCGCTCCTGCAGTTCGGTGCTGGCGGCGACGGCGGCCTTCAGGCGCGGGCCGAGTTCCCGGTTCCGGGGACCCATCTCGCCGGAGGCCCGTTCGAGTCCGGCGGCGACGGCCTCCAGCGGGCTGGCGTCGGCCGGGGCTGCGGTGATCCCCTCGGCGAGCAGGCGGCTCAGGGTCTCCTGCCCGGCGACGAGGAGCTCGCGCTTGTCGGGGAAGTGCCGGAAGAAGGTGCTCTTCGTGACTCCGGCGCGTTCGGCGATCTCGGTGACGGTCGTCGCGTCGTAGCCCTGCTCGGTGAACAGGTCGACGGCGGCGAGGACGAGCCGTTCGCGTGCTCCTGGTTCCCATCGCGCCATGGTCCGATCCTAGTCGATGAGACAATTGTCCCATCACGGGTCTACAGTGACGGTACACATGTCCCATCACTCGACTCGAGGAGTCCCCATGCACGTCTTCGTCACCGGTGGCACCGGCACGATCGGCACCGCCGTCGTCGCCGAACTGCTCGCCCACGGCCACACCGTCCTCGGCCTCGCCCGCTCGGACGCCTCCGCCGCCACCCTCACCGCTGCCGGCGCAGAGCCACTGCGCGGCTCCCTCACCGACCTCGACGTCCTGCGCGACGGCGCCACCCGGGCCGACGGGGCGATCAGCCTCGCCTTCAGCCGCGACTACGGCAGTGCCGAGGCACTCGAGCAGGGGCTGGCCGAGGAACGCGACGCGATGGCGACCCTCGGTGCCGCGCTGATCGGCACGGACAAGCCGCTCGTCACCGTCTCGGGTACCCCGTGGGTGACGGGACGCCCCTCGACCGAGGCCGACCCACTGCCGACCGAGGGCCCGGTCGCGAGCCGCGCGGTCGCCGTCACCGACCTGCTCGCACTGTCGTCGCAGGGCGTCCGGACCTCGGCCGTCCGGATGCCCCGCACGGTCCACGAGGCCGGGCAGGGCGGCTTCGCCGGGCTGCTCACCGATGCCGCCCGGCGCTCCGGGATCGCCGGCTACCCGGGCGACGGCGAACAGCGCTGGCCCGCCGTGCACGCGCGCGACGCCGCTGCGCTCTTCCGGCTCGCGCTCGAGTCCGCACCCGGTGGCACCGCCTGGCACGCCGTCGCGGACGAGGGGGACCGGGTCGTCGACATCGCCACCGTCGTCGGGCGTCGCCTCGGCCTGCCGGTGCAGTCCGTCCCGGACGAGACGTTCGGCCCGTTCGGACCGATCTTCGCGATGGACCAGCCGTCCTCCAGTGCGCACACCCGGCAGGCGCTCGGGTGGGAGCCGACGCACCCGTCGCTACTCGAGGACCTCGAGGCACTGCAGCCCTGACCGACGCACCACGCGGCGGCCGAGAGGCGCCCCACCGACTGGTGGGGCGCCTCCCGTCCGTGCCAGGAACGCGGTCAGCGCCGATCGCTGCAGTTGCGGATGCGGAGGCGCGCGACGGTACCGACGTAGATCCCGCTCGCCCCGGTGGCCACGCTCGAGGCCAACACCCCGATCCAGTGGCTCGGGGTGCCGCTGGTCGCCGCGAAGCAGGCGGAGCCACCGACGAGAGCGCCGATGGAGACGATGATCGCGAACCGCACGCTCGTGAGCACACGGACGAGGGCCTTCCGGGTGTTCGACATCCTCGTTCCTCACACGTTCACGTCGCCGGACCGGCAACTCGTGTCGGAACCGTACCGAAGCGTGGCCGGAACTGCAATGTGATGTGGCAGCCGGCGCCGCTCAGTGCTCGACGAGCACTGGCAACGCGCGGTCGGTCTCGGCGACCTCGGTGAGCTTCGCCGTGAGCGGGCGGAGCGGCTTCGCCATCAGCACCCGACCCATGACCCCGCGCAGCGCGAGCGCCAGCCGAGACTGCGGGTACGCGAACGCCTTGAGCCCGCGCGGGAGGTCCTGCACGTCGTCGACGAGCGGGCGCAACCACGACTCGTACGCGGCCAACGCCGCCTCCTGGTCCTGCGTCGTGTCGGCCAGCTGGGCGGCCAGGACGTACCCGGCGGTCAGCGCGAGCGAGGCACCGCCACCGCCCATCGGCGTGACGCACCACCCGGCGTCGCCGGCCATCACCACGTGCCCGCGGTGCCACGTCGACATCCGCACCTGCTGGAGCTGGTCGATGTAGACGTCCGGCGAGGTGTCGAGGGCGTCGAGGATCCGCGGCGCCTCCCACCCGACGCCGTCGTACCGGCGTCGCACGACGGCCAGCGTCTCCTCGCGGCTGAGCCCGATGACGTCGTCCCCGGGCGAGTAGGCGAGGATCGCGCGGATCGTGCCGTACGGGTCCGGCCGGAGGTGGACCTGACGACCACGGACGGCGTTGTGCCACCGCCAGCGGTCGTCATCGCGGTCGGTGCGCGGGATCGTGCCGAAGACCATGGTGACGTCGAGGTCGCGCTGGTCGACGACGTCCTCGCCGAACACCATCGCGCGGGTGCGGGAGCGGACGCCCTCGGCGATGACGAAGAGGTCGGCCCGGAGTCGCCGGCCGGACTCGGTCGTGAGGGTGACACCGTCCGCGTCGTCGTCGACGGCCGACACGGCGTCGCCGTACACGAACGTGACCCCGGCCGGCAGGGCGTCGAGGATCGTCCGGGCGAGGTCGCCGCGGAGGATCTCGAGCTCCGCGGTCGCACCCCCGGCCCCGCCGGAGGGCAGCTCGGTGGTGACGGCGCCACGCTCGTCGACGAGGACCGTGCCCGTCTCGGTGGTGTTCCGTGCCTTGACGGCGTCGAAGAGGTCCATCCGGCGGAGGACGTCACGTGCGACTCCGCGGACGTCGACGTTCTGTCCGCCGTCCCGGAAGGCAGCGGCTCGTTCGATGACGGTCACGTCCCACCCGGTCCGGCGGAGCCAGTAGGCGGTCGACAGGCCAGCGATACTGGCTCCTGAGACGACGGCAGTGCGGTGCTCCATGGTGCTCCTCTGATGGTTGAGCTTTACAGTAAAGACACTACACAGTGAAGGAGCAGGATGACGAACGTGTTCGAGACGCAGTGGGATGCGCCCCAGGTCGAGGCGATGGAGGCGCTCCGGGCCTGGGCCGTGGCGTTCGCGGAACTCAACCAGCAGATGGCGTCCTGGCTCGACCTGCCCACCACCGACGCGAACGCGCTGGGGCAGGTGCTCTGGGCCGACTCGTCCGGGGATCCGCTCTCACCCGCGCGGCTCGGGCAGCGGATCGGCATGACCTCCGGCTCCGTCACGGTGCTGGTCGACCGTCTGGAGGCAGCGGGCCTCCTCGCACGCAGCCGCGAGCACAGCGACCGCCGCCGGGTGACCCTGCGGCCCACACCCGCGGCGCGGGAGCGTGCGCGCGCGTTCCTGGCGGAGTCGAGCGCCGAGATCGCCGCCGCGCTGCAGGGCTCGTCCACCGCCGAGCTCGCGACCTCGACGGCGTTCGTCCGCACGATGGCCGCCGCCGCGTCGGACGCCACGACGAGGCTCCGGGCCGGACGCTCGTAGCCGGCACCACCTGACGGACGGGGGGGCCCGGGGCCGCCGGGGCCCGGGCCGCCCGGCCGGGCGGGGGGGGGGGGCGGGCCCCGGGGGGGGTTGGGGGGGCCCCCCGGTGGGGGGGGGGTGGGCCCCCCGGGGGGGGCGCGC
>NZ_JARUXD010000053.1:0-25009 GCF_030433875.1 Curtobacterium sp. PsM8
CCCGGGGGGGGGGGGGGGGGGGGGCGGGGGGGGGGGCGCGGGGGGGGGGGCGCCGGGGGGCGCCCCCCCCCCCCGGGGGCGGGCCCCCGCGGCGGAGCCGCGGGGGGCCCCGGGGGCGGGCGGTGGCATCGGCGGGCGTTCCCGCGCGGGCCGCGGTCGCCTGCTCGCTCGTGACGAGCGTGGCGGCCAGGACGCCGGGGGCCGATGCGGTGGTCATGCTGCTCAGGAGCCCATCGTCGACGACCACTTGGCTGCCAGGACCTTCGCGGCCGCGGTCACCTGGGCGTCGGTCAGCTCGACGGAGTCCTTCGGAGCGCCGCCGGCGGCCTGCAGGGCGTCCTCGTCGACCTTGCCCGACTTCTGGAGCGCGGCGAGGGTCGACGGGAACGCGCCGGCCTGCAGGTACAGGTTCTGGGCGTCCGGGCTGGCGATGTACTCCTGCCACAGGCGGGCGGCCGCGGGGTGCGGCGCGTCCTTGTTGATCGCCTGCGAGTAGTACGAGCTGAGCGCCTGTCCCTCGGGGACGACGGTCTTCCAGTTCTTGTTGCCACTCGCGCCGGCTGCCGGGCCCCAGGCCAGGTTGTTGTAGGACCACTGGACGACGACGGGGGTCTCACCCGAGGCGACGGTGGCCTGCGACGGCAGCACGTTCTGGAAGTTGCCGGCCTGCTTGAGCTTGCCGAAGAAGTCGACGCCCTTGGTGATGTCGTCGGCCGAGCCGCCGTTCTCGAGGGCCGCGAGGTAGACGGCGCTGGCGGCCTGGTTCGCCTGGGTGGGGTCACCGGCGATCGAGACCTTGCCCTTGTACTCGGAGCCGAGCAGGTCGCTCAGGTCCTTCGGCGCGTCCGTGATCTTCGACGAGTCGTACCCGATCGACATCAGGCCCGTGTAGTCACGGGTCCAGGCGCCGTCCTTGTCCTTCAGGTTCGTGGGGATGTCGCTCCAGTTCGCGACCTTGTAGTCGGTCAGCAGACCGAGGTTCTGCTGCAGCACCGCGTTGCCGAGGTCGAGCACGTCCGGCGCCGTCGACTGGCCCTTCTGCGACTTCACGGCGGCGACCTCGTCGGCGCTCGACCCGTTCGGGTTCGCGGAGTTGATCTTGATGCCGTACTTCTTCGTGAAGCCGTCGATGATCTTGCCGTAGTTCGCCCAGGTCGGCGGCAGCGCGATGACGTTGAGCTGCCCCTCCGCCTTGGCTGCCTTCACCAGGGCGTCCATCCCGCCGGTGCCCTGGGCGCTGGTGGCGGTCTTCCAGCTCGCGTCGCTGCTGCTCGTCGAGGCGGAGCTCGTGGCCGAGCAGCCGGCGAGGGTGACGACGGCCGCTGCGGCGAGGGCCAGTCCGGTGAGGGTGCGCTTGTACTGCACGGGGGTGCCTTCCGAGTTCGGGTCCGACCCGTCGGGCCGGTCCGGCTGAGAGCGCCGGTCGGGACGATCGTGGTCGCGGCCGGTTTCCGGTCCGTGCTGGAACGGTGAACGGTGGCAGAACAGCGCGTGCGCCTGTACGGTTCTGCGTGATCACGCACAGCCGAGTGATGGAGCAGCCGGGAGGCCCGCATGGAGTTCACGACGACCGTCCTGCAGGCGCGGGTCGCCGCCACCGGCCTGCCCGTCCCGCCCGAGGTGATCGAGGCGCTCGGCGCCGGCAAGCGCCCGGCCGTGGTCGTCACCATCGACGGCGGCTACACGTACCGGTCCACCGTCGGCGTGATGGGCGGACAGTTCCTCGTCCCGCTCTCCGCCGAGCACCGGAACGCCTCGGGCCTCGTGGCCGGGCAGACCGTGACCGTGTCGCTCGAGGTGGACGCGATCCCCCGCACGGTCGACGTGCCGACGGACCTGGCGCAGGCGTTCGGCGACGCCGGGGTCCGATCGGCCTTCGACGCACTGTCGGCATCACGGCAGCGGGCACTGGTCGACCCGGTGGCGCAGGCGAAGGCACCGGAGACGCGCGCGCGGCGGGTCGAGAAGGCGGTCGAGTCGCTCCGCGGGTGAGGGGTCTCGCGGGGGTCAGGCGCCGAACTCGACCAGGACGCGCGGGATCTCGCCGAGCAGCTCGCTCGCCAGGTACCCCATCGGCCCGACCTGCACCGCCAGCCGGTCCCCCGCGGCGGCATGCACCTGGGTCGCCCACACGGTCGCCTGCGCGACGTCGGCCCCGCGGGCGAGCAGCCCGGTGATCGCGCCGGAGAGGACGTCCCCACTCCCGCTGGTGCCGAGGCCGCCGGCACCGGTGCCCTTCGCCCACGAGCGGCCGTCCGGGGCGGCGACGACCCCGCCGAGGGACACGACGGCGCCGTAGCGCTCGGCGATCTCCGCTGCGTCGGTGCGGTCGTCGGAGCTGTCCCGGCCGAGCAGGCGTTCGGCCTCGCCGGAGTTCGGCGTCATCACGAGTCGGCCACGCAGCGGCGCGAGTTCGTCGACCAGGTCGGCGGCGACGCCGAGCGCGAAGGCGTCGAGCACGACGACCGTCTCGTCGCCCACCGCCGCGGCGAGTCCGGCGACGAGGTCGCGGCTGCCCTCGGGTTCGTCGAGCCCCGGTCCGACGAGCACTGCGTCCGCCGATCCGAGGTCGTCCGCCAGGCCCTGGACCGCGCCGACGGCGACGTGGCCGCCGTCGTCCTCGGGGAGCGGCTGCACGCCGGACTCGGGCAGGGCGACCGCGACGTGCGGGGCGACGCTCTCGGCGACGGCGAGGGTCAGACGACCACCGCCGACACGGAGGGCTGCGGTCGCCGAGAGCATCGCGGCCCCCGGGGTCTTCGCGGCGCCGCCGACGACGAGCACCTGACCGCGGCCGTACTTGCTGCCGCCGACCTCGGGCAACGCCCACGCACGGAGCAGGTTCGGGGTGACGGGGACCGGCTCAGACACGGGTGTCGTCCTTCCGGCCTTCGTGTTCGGTGACGGCGGCGTCCGGGTCCTCGTCGAGGTGTCCGGTGCCGGAGAACTCCTCGAGCGTCCACGGACCGCCGAGGGTGTCGCGCCGGAGTCGGGTGAGGGACGCGTTGGCGACGGTGTGGTCCTCGGCGAAGGCCATCAGCTCGGGTTCGTCGAGGTCCAGGCACACGGCCATGGCCAGCATCACGACCGCGTCGTGGGCGGCGATCACCAGACGGTCGGCGTCCTGGATGCGGTCGACGTCGGCGAACAGGGTGCGCAGCCGGAGCATCACGTCGACCCAGGACTCCCCGCCGGCGGGCCGGTGGTAGTACTTGCCGAGCCACTGCCGGCGCTGTTCCTCGTCGGGGTGCAGGTTGGCCGACCCGGTGCGGGTGAGCCGGTCGAGGACGCCGAGTTCCCGGTCGCGCAGGCGCTCGTCGACCCGACGCGGGGGTTCGGTGAGCCCGCCGGCCTCGAGCGCGATGCCGATCGTCTGCTGCGCGCGGCGGTAGGGCGAGACCCACAGCACGACGGGGACGTCGTCGACCCCGCGCTCGGCGAGTTCGGCGCCCAGTGCCCGCGACTGCTCCTCGCCGAGGGGGCTCAGCGGGACGTCGGCGTCGCGGTGGTCGACCTCGATGACGTCGGCGCCGGCGGCGTGCGCACGGGCTGCTGCGACGTTCGCGGTGGACTCGCCGTGACGGACGAGCCAGATCTCGGTGACGGCCATGGCCGCGACGCTAGCCGGGAGGCGCTGGACCGGTTCACGGGCGGGCGTCGGCCCGCCGTCACTCGCGACCACGGCACAGCGCACAGCGCACAGCGCCACGATCACAGGCCCGGGCACAAAGCACGGCACCGCCCGTCCGGAGACGAGCGGTGCCGTGTGGTGTGCGAGCGGTGCGGCTCGGGGTCAGACCCGCGCTGCGCGACGACGTCGGGCGACGACGGTCAGGCCGATGCCCGCGGCCAGCAGTACGCCGGCGATGCTCAGCGGGACGGTCGGGTCACTGCCGGTGAAGGCCAGCGTCCCGGTCGGGGTCCGCCCGTTGCCGGTGCCGGCGCCGCCGGTCGGGCTGCCGGTCGGGGTCGTCCCGGCCGGCGTGGTGGCCGTCGGTGTCGGCGTGGTGGGCGTCGGTGCCGGAGTGGTCGGCGTCGGGGTGGGGGTCGGCGTGGGCGTCACGACCCGGACGGTGACGACCTGGGTGTAGACCGGAGCGGTGCCGTTCGAGGCGGTGATCGTCACGGTCGAGGAGCCCGGTGCGGTCGGGGTGCCGGAGATGACGCCGGTGGTGCTGTCGATCGTCAGACCGGCCGGCAGACCGGTGGCGGTGAAGGTCGGGGTCGGCGTGCCGGTGGCGGTCACGGTGTAGCTGTAGGGCTGACCGGTGGTGCCGGCCGTCGGCGTCCCGGAGGTGATCTGCGGGGCGACGTTCGGCACGGGGGTGGTGGGCGGCGGGCAGGTCTGCGCCGGGGTGATCGTGTTCGTGTCGAGCGTCACGGCGCCGTTCAGCGCGATCAGCCGTCCCTGGACGGTCGCTCCGGTGACAGCCGTCACGGAGGTGTTGGCGAGGACCGTGCCCTGGAACTGCGAACCGCTCTGGATGGTCGCGGAACTGCCGACCTTCCAGAAGACGTTGCACGAGCTCGCGCCACCGGTGATCACGATCCTGCTGTTCGTCCCGACCTTCAACGTCGACGACGCCTGGAACACCCATGTCGACTGGGCGTTGCCGCTCAGCGTCAGGGTGCTGTTGTTCGACAGGTTCAGCGCGCCACCGGAGTAGACCCCCGGCACGAGCGGTGCGCGGTTGTCGAGGTTGGTCACGTCGCCGCCGGTCGGCGTCAAGGACGCGGCCTTGTTGTACGCCGTGAGGCCGGCCTGCAGAGCGGGGGCGGCCTCCTTCTCGGTCCGCACGGTGCCGGTGACGACCGCTTGGTCGAGCCCCGTGATGGACGCACTCGGCGGGCCACCGACGTCACCGTTGAGGACCGACGTGCCGGTGTTCGAGATGGCGCTGGCGCCCAGCACGGCGTAGGTCGCCGCGGTCCCGAGCTTCACGGGCCCGTCGATCTCGGTGGCGGCGGAGGCGCCGGACGACGCCATGAGGACGAGCGACGCTGCGAGGCCGAGCGCGGCACCGCCCGTCATGACTCTGCGGACGAGCGGGGAGGTGGCCATTGCGGAACCTGACTGGTTGAGGGAGAAACACAGTGCGACCGTCGACGACGCGCGCATGATCTCCGTGTCCGCAGTATGCGCGTGATCGGCCCTGATCGGGGAAGAAGCCGGAAAGCGCGGTGCCGTTCGGACACATTCCCAGGCTGCGGGACTCCGGCGCACAGAAGGAGTGGCATGATGTCCCCCTTCTCGGGGACACGATCAGACCCCGGCCCCGACGGGCCGGAGCGCACGAGCGGCGCCGGACGGGTGCACCCAGAGCCCCGTCCGACGCCGCGGTCTCGCGTCCGCCCTAGGCCCGCCGGACCCGCAGGGTGACGAGCTCGAAGGGCCGCAGGGTCAGGACCACGGGTGTGCCGTCGTCCCACGGGCCGACCCCGTCCAGCGGGCGTTCGAGCAGGTCGACCCGGGTCACCCCGGCGACGGCGAACCCGAAGTCGACGCCGACGTCGGTCGCCCGACCGCCGAGCGCCTCGTAGAGCCGGACGACGACGTCGCCGGAGCGGTCCTCGGCGAGCTTCACGGCCTCGACGAACACCTGCGGCGACGACACCGTCACGAGCGGCTCCACGACACGGTCCCCCGGCACGGCACGGACCGGCAGGTTGAGCCGGTACCCGGAGTCCGCCGCGTCGAGCACCGATGCGCCGACCCGCAGCACGGTCCGGAACACGTGGTGGCCCTGGTCGGCCTCGGGGTCGGGGAACTTCGGCCCGCGCACCAGCGACTCGCGCACCTGCGTCGTGGTCCCGCCGTCGGCACGGGTCCGCCGGGTGACGTCGTGGCCGTAGGTGGAGTCGTTCGCGACGGCGACACCGAACCCGGGTTCGGCGACGTGCACCCATCGGTGGGCGCTCGTCTCGAAGCGGGCGAAGTCCCACGAGGTGTTCTGGTGCGTCGGCCGGTCGATGTGCCCGAACTGGATCTCGCTCGAGGCCTGGTCGGCCTTGAGGTCGAGCGGGAACGACAGCTTGAGGAGCTTCTGCTGCTCGTGCCAGTCGGCCTCGGTCTCGACGACCAGTTCCGGCTGCCCCTGGGTCGCGGTGTACCGGGTGGTGACGGTGGAACGGCCGAACGGGCGGACCACGACGAGCGCGTCCCCCTCGACGGTGACGCTCGTCGCCTGCAGCACCGACCCGTGCCGCTGGTAGGCGCGGTCGATGTCCCACGCCTCCCACTGGTTCGGGGTGTCCCGGAACACGGTGTACTCGGCGGCCGCCTCGCCCGGCGCGACGGCGTCGCGGCCGGTCGCGTGGTCGACGAGGGAGACGACGTGCCCGTCGGCGTCCACGGTCGCCGTGACGACGCCGGTGTCGAAGACGAAGCGGTCGCCGTCCCGGACGGGAGGCACGGGTCGCGCCGCGTCGACCGGCTCGGCACCCAGCGCGCGGGCACCGTCGGCGGGGACCGGGGACGCGTTGAACCGGACGTGCGTGGCGGTGGAGGGCGTGCCTCCCGGCCGGTCGGCGGTGTCGGAGTCCGGACCACCGGTGGCGAGCGCGGTCGTCGCGGTGCCGATCAACTCCTCGAGGACCCCGGCGACCCGGGCGTACTCGGCCTCGGCGTTCTCGTAGACCCAGGCGATCGACGAGCCGGGCAGGATGTCGTGGAACTGCTGCAGCAGCACGGTGTGCCAGGCGGCCTCGAGTGCGTCGTACGGGTACTCCTGACCGAGCCGGACGGCTGCGGTGGCGGCCCAGAGCTCGGCCTCGCGGAGCAGGTGCTCGGAGCGGCGGTTGCCCTGCTTCGTGCGGATCTGCGACGTGTAGGTGCCGCGGTGGAACTCGAGGTACATCTCGCCGGACCACACGCCGGGGGTGGGCAGGGCGCGCTCGAGCTCCTCGAACACCTCGGCCGGGGTGCCGAGCTCGACCCGCGGGGAGCCGTCCAGGTCGTGCTGCCGCTGGGCGGCCGCGACCATCTCGCGGGTGGGGCCGCCACCGCCGTCGCCGAAACCGTAGAGCAGCATCGAGGTGTTCGCGACGCCGCGCTCCTTGTTGTTCCGCTCGCCACGGTGCAGGTCGGCGGGCGAGACGTCCGAGTTGTAGGTGTCCGCCGGGGGCAGGTGGGTGAGGACCCGCGAGCCGTCGATGCCCTCCCACAGGAACGAGGTGTGCGGGATGACGTTCGTCTCGTTCCACGACGGCTTCTGCGTGACGAACCACTTCGACCCCGCGGCCCGGACGATCTGCGGCAGGGCGCCGGTGTAGCCGAACGAGTCGGGCAGCCAGGCCTCGGGGGTGTCGACGCCGAACTCCTCCAGGAAGAACCGCTTGCCGGCGACGAACTGGCGGGCCAGGGCCTCACCACCGGGCAGGTTCGTGTCGGACTCGACCCACATGCCGCCGACCGGGATCCACCGGCCCTCGGCGACGCGCTGCTTGATGCGGCCGAACACCTCCGGGTACTCGTCGCGGATCCAGGCGTACTGCTGCGCGGACGAGCAGGCGAAGGTGAAGTCGGGGTCGCGGTCCATCAGGTCGAGCACGTTCGAGAACGTACGGGCGCACTTGCGTTTCGTCTCGCGCACCGGCCACAGCCAGGCGGAGTCGATGTGCGCGTGCCCGACCGCGATCGCCCGGTGCGCCGACCCGCTGGCGGGCACGGCCAGCGCATCGGCGAGGACGGCCCGGGCGTCGGCGGCGGTGCCGGCCACGTCGTCGGGGTCGAGCGCGTCGGCGGCCCGTTCGAGCACGCGGAGGACGTCGGCGCCGCGGGTGCCGTCGGTCGGCAGTTCCGCCATCAGACCGCGGAGCACCCAGAGGTCCTGCTGCAGCTCCCAGACGGTGTCGTCACGTTCGACGACCTCGAGGGCGCGGAGCCGGTAGATCGGGGCGTCGCCGGCGGTGTGCTTCGAGCCGAGCGGGGTGGCGCCCTGGAACGAGTCGCCGCCGATGTCGGGGTTCGCGCCGGCCTCGATGTAGAGCGTGAACGACTCCCCCGGGCCGACCTGCAGCGGGACGCTGTCGTTGAGCGGCTCGATGGCCTTGATCGTGGAACCGTCCGGACGCCAGGCGAGCCCCTCGGCCTGGAAGCCGGCCTGCCGCTTGGTGAACCCGAGGTCGACGTGCAGCTCGGCGGTGGTGCCCGGGGCGGTGCCGAAGTCGGCGGGGACGGTGCCGGTGACCTTGAACCACGTGGTGCCCCACGGCCGCCCGCCCCACGGGGAGCCGACGGTGAACGGTTCGTACTGCTGGGTGACGGCGTCGGCGAAGGGCACGGGTTCGTCGGGGACCTGCCAGGCCTCGACCGTGACCGGCGAGGCGCGACGGTGGACGTTCGGGTCGACGCGGTCCCGCACGAGTCGTGCGATCCGGGCCTCGACGAGGGGTTCGTCCTGGTGCATGGAGCGGTTCCTTTCAGTGCGCGTGCGCGGCGCTGCGCCCGCGCGCGTGGCGTGGCGTGGATGGGGGGTGTGGACCGTCAGCCCTTGATGCCGCCGGCGAGGGCGTTGCCGCCGCCGAGGCCGCGGGACACCAGCACGTAGAGCGCGATGACGGGCACCGAGTAGACGATCGAGAACGCGGCGAGCTGCCCGTAGGCCACCGCCCCGTTCTGTCCGAAGAAGTTGAAGATGCTCACCGCGGCGGGCACCTTGTCGGGCGAGAGCAGCAGGACGAAGGGGACGAAGAAGTTCCCCCACGCCTGGATGAACACGAAGATGAACACAACGGCGATGCCCGGTCGCATCAGCGGGATGACGATCCGCCACAGCGTCGTGAACATCGACGCCCCGTCGGTCCAGGCCGCTTCCTCGAGGGAGATCGGGACCGCGTCCATGAAGTTCTTCGCCATCCAGATCGCCATCGGCAGGCTGGTCGCGGCGAGGAAGAAGATGCAGCCGTAGATGTTGTCGATGAGGTTCAGCGAGACGAACAGTGCGTAGACCGGCACCATCATCGCGGTGATCGGCAGGCCGGTGCCGAACAGGATGCTGTACAGGAACGGCTTGTTGACCCGCATCTTGTACCGGGACAGCGGGTACGCGGCGAGGATCGCGACGACGACCGTGACGACCGCCGTCCCGCCGGAGAGCAGCAGGCTGTTCGCGAGCGGGATGAACGACAGCTCCGGGGTGAGCACCTTGGTGAAGTTGTCGAGCGTGAACTGCGACGGCAGCTTCACCGACAGCGACGCCTGGGCGTCGAACGAGGCGAAGACGAGCCAGAGCAGCGGCACCGCGAAGCAGACCGCGATGACGAGCAGCACGGTGTTCGCCACCCACCGCATGGTCCGGCCACGCGGCGAGGTCATGTGCAGCGACCCCGGCGCGGTCACCGAGCGGGTCGTGGTCTGGTCGAGGGACGGGGCTGTGATGGCCATCAGTCCACCTCCGGCTTGAGCGCCCGGATGTAGATGATCGAGAAGACCGCCCCCACCACGAGCAGGATGGTCGCGATCGCCGTCCCGAAGCCGAGCTGCGAGAACTTGAACGCCTCCTGGTACGCCAGGATCGGCAGGGTCGACGAGTTGGTGCCCGGCCCGCCACCGGTCATCACGAAGATGAGGGTGAAGACGGACAGCGTCTGCAGGGTCGTCAGCATGAGGTTCGTGGAGATGCTCCGGCGGATCACCGGCAGCGTGATGAAGACGAGTCGCTGCCATCCGGTGGCGCCGTCGACCTCGGCGGACTCGGTGATCTCCTCGGGGACCTCCTGCACGGCGGCGGAGTACACGAGCATCGAGAACGCGGTGCCGCGCCAGATGTTCGCCAGGATGATCGCGATCATCGGGAACGTGTAGAGCCAGTTCGCACCGGTGATGCCGAACACCGACAGGAACGAGTTGAGCGTGCCCTCGTCGTTGAAGAACGCGTACGCCGCGAACGACGCCACGATCTCGGGCAGGACCCAGGCCGCGACGACGAAGGTGCCGACGATCGAGCGGACGACCTTGTTCGCCGCACGCATCAGCAGCGCCAGCCCGAGTCCGAGCACGTTCTGCCCGACGACCGCCGAGGCGAGCAGGAACACCACGGTCAGGATGACGGACTTCGGGAAGTCCTTGTCCTGGAAGAGCTCGACGTAGTTCTTCATGCCGACGAACTGCTGGTCGGCAGCGCCGGCACCGGTCAGGGCCGAGTTCGTGAACGACCCGTAGAACGACGAGATGACGGGGCCGAGCAGGAAGATCACGAGCAGGACGAGTGCCGGCAGGAGCGGGACCGCTCGGCCGACGTTGCGGAGCGGCTTGCGCTTCCGCGGGACGGGTGGGTCGGTGCGTCTCGGCGCACCGGGCGCCGGGACCACCGGCGCGAGGGGAGTGCTGGTCATGCTGGGTGCCTTCCAGAACAGCTCACGGTGATGAGTGGGGACGGGGCGGGGGGGGGGGGGGGGGGGGGGCCCCCGGCCCCCCGCCCCCCCGGGCCCGTCAGCAGGGCGCGTCGCGACGCGACGTCGCGACTAGGGCTTCGTGATGAAGCCCTCCTTGACCATCCACTCGAAGGCGACGTCCGCCGGCTCGCGGCCCTCGACGTCGACCTGCCGGTTGAGCTCCTGCAGCACCGCATCGGTGAGCTTCGGCGAGATCTGGTCGTAGATCCCCTCGAGCTGCGGGTACTTCTCCAGCGTCGCGCTCGAGAGCACCGGGGCGACGTTGTACGCCGGGAAGAACCCGCGGTCGTCCTGCAGCACCTGCAGCCCGAGCGACTTGATGCGGCCGTCGGTGGTGAAGACCTCACCGAAGTTGCACGTGCCGCGGTCGGTCGCCGTGTAGACGGTGCCGGTGTCGAGGATGTCGACGTTCCCCTTCGGGATCGCCCCGTCGCCGGAGCCGCCGAGCGTCAGACCGTACTTCGCGAGCATCGGCTTGAAGCCGTCGGCGCGCGAGTTGAACTCGGACTCCACGCAGAACGTGCGCTGGTCGGCCGGCAGGTCGGCGATCTGCGACAGCTTCGTGATGCCGCCGAGGTCCTTGACCGCTTCCTTCCGCACCGCGAACGCGTACGTGTTGTTCATCGGAGCGGGCTTCAGCCAGGTGAGCCCGTTGCCGGCGTCCTCGTCCTTGACGGCCTGCCACTGCTTCGTCTTGTCCGGGATCCCCTGCTTGTGCCCCATGAAGGTCAACCAGGCGGTGCCGGTGTACTCGTACGTCATGTCGGCGTCGTGCCCGGTCATCAGCTGGCGGACGGCCACCGAGCCCGGCACGTTCGTCTCGTCGGTGACGTCGAAGCCCGCGGCCGAGGCGGCCAGCACCGAGATCTTGCCGAGGACCAGCTGCTCGGTGAAGTTCTTCGACGTGACGGTGAGCTTCGCGTCCTTCGGCAGGCCGTCGATGTGCTTGATCGTGCCGGGTGCCGCGGCGGGCACGAAGGCGGCAGCGGGCTGCAGACCGCAGCCGGCCAGGAGGCTCGTGGTCGCGCCCGCCAGGACGACGGCGGCGAGCAGACGGCGGGCGCGGCGGCCCGTGGTGCGCGTGCGGGTCATCGGAGTCCCTTCGGTCGGGCGAACGTCTCGACGATGCGGCCGAGCCAGTCGATGGAGAGGGCGAGGAGCGCGATGAGGAGCGCCCCGGAGACGAGCACCTTCGGCAGGAACAGGTTCACGCCGGTGGTGATCAGGAGGCCCAGGCCGCCGGCACCGATGAACGTCGCCAGGGCGGCGGACCCGACCAGCAGCACGAGCGCGGTGCGGATGCCGGCGAGCATCACCGGGACGGCGAGCGGCAGTTCGACCTTGAGCAGGACGGCGGCGGCGCTCATGCCCATGCCACGACCGGCCTCGACCAGTCGGGAGTCGACGCTCTCGATGCCGATGATCGTGTTCCGGAGCACCGGCAGGATCGCGTAGAGGACCAGCGCGACGACGGCGGCCCAGAACGTGAAGCCGAGCCAGAAGGCCAGGAGCACGACGAGCCCGACCGCGGGTGCGGCCTGGCCGAAGTTCGCGACCGCCAGGATCGCCCCGCTCGCCTTCCGCAGCGGACCGCGGGTGAGCGCGATGCCGAGCGGGATGGCGATCACGAGCACGATGACCGTCGACACGATCGTGAGCATGATGTGCTGCCAGGTCAGGTCGAGCAGCCCCGAGGGGTTGAGGGTCGAGCGCTCGGACTCGGTCAGGTCCGCGTTCGCCAGCCACAGGGCGAACGCGCCGAGGACCACGAGGATCGCGACGGGCTGGATGACCAGCCCGCGCCAGCTGGTCCGCTTCCCGGTGGCCGGGGACGCGGTGACGACGTCGCTCACTGGTCGTCCCGGGCGGCGACGGGCGAGCTCGGCAGCGTCTCGAGCGGGTTCGTGTTCGTGCCGACGGGTGTGTACGCCTGCTCCTCGGCCGCGGCGGCACGGGTGCGGGTGATCGCGTCCATCACCGTCTCGACCGTGATGACGCCCTGGAACGCGTCGCGTCGACCGGTCACCAGTGCGGCGCCGGCGCTCGAGACGAGCATGGTGTCGAGGGCGTCGTTGAGGGTCGAGGCCTCGGACACGACGGGCAGGTTCGCCTCGGTGCCGTCCGGGATCCGGTCGAGCCGCTCGAGCTGGCGGCGGGACGGCCACCCGATCGGACGCTGGCGCTGGTCGACGACCACGGCGTGACCGTGGCCCCCGGCTTCGCGCATCCGCTGCAGCACGGCCTGGGCCTGCTCGCCCGGGGAGCACGTGACGGCGTCGGCGAGCCCGACCTCCCGCACGCGGGTCAGCGTCAGCTGCTTGAGCCCGGCACCTGAACCGATGAAGTTCTCGACGAACTCGTTCGCGGGCTCGGCGAGGATCCGCTCCGGGGAGTCGTACTGCACGATGTGCGCGCCCTCGGAGAACACGACGATCCAGTCGCCGAGCTTCACGGCCTCGTCGAAGTCGTGCGTGACGATGACGATCGTCTTGTGCAGCTCCGCCTGGATGCGGATGAGCTCGTCCTGCAGGCGCTGGCGGGTGATCGGGTCGACCGCACCGAACGGCTCGTCCATCAGCAGGACGGGCGGGTCGGCGGCCAGGGCGCGGGCGACGCCGACGCGCTGCTGCTGTCCGCCGGAGAGCTCGCGGGGGTAGCGGTCGCGGTAGGTGTCCGGGTCGAGCGAGACCAGGTCGAGCAGTTCGTCGACGCGGGCCGCGATCTTGTCCTTCGACCAGCCGAGCATCTTCGGCACCACGGCGATGTTCGCCGCGACGGTCATGTGCGGGAAGAGCCCGCCGGCCTGGATGACGTAGCCCATCCGGCGACGCAGTTCGTCGCCGTCGATCTTGGTCACGTCGTCGTCGCCGACGACGATCCGACCCTCGGTGGGCTCGATGAGCCGGTTGATCATCTTCAACGTGGTGGTCTTGCCGCAGCCGGACGGACCGACGAGCATGACGATCTTGCCGGCCGGGATCTCGAGCGTGATGCCGTCGACCGCGGGCTTCGCCTGACCGGGGTACCGCTTGGTGACCTGGTCGAGCAGGATGCTCCGACCGGTGACGTCGGAGTCGGGCGCGGTGGTCGGGGAGTCAGTGCTGGACACGGATACCTCTCGAGGTGGTCAGGCGGCCGAGGCCGAGGAGCAGGAGGTCGAGCACCAGGGCGAGCAGGACGACGCCCACGGTGCCGACGACGACGGAGTTGAGGGAGTTCGCGCCACCGAGGCGGGAGAGCCCGGAGAAGATGAAGCTGCCGAGTCCCGGGCCGAGCGCGTACGCGGCGACCGCGGCGACGCCCATCACCATCTGGGCGGAGACCCGGACACCGGTCAGGATGATCGGCCACGCCATCGGCAGTTCGACCTGCACGAGCGTGCGGAAGCGGCTCATGCCGATGCCCCGCGCCGACTCGACGACGGCGGGCGGGATCTCGTTGAGCCCGACGACCGCGTTGCGGAGGATCGGCAGCGCGGCGAAGAACGTCACCGTGACGACGGACGGCACGACGCCGAACCCGAGCGGGACGAGCAGCAGACCGATGACGGCGAACGACGGCAGCGTCAGGCCGATCGTGGAGATCTCGTTCGCGGCGGACCGCAGCCCGGGCACCCGGTAGACGAGCGCCGCGAGGACCACGGCGATGACGGTCGCGAGCACGACGCACTGGACCACCAGTGAGAAGTGCTGCCAGGACGAGAACCAGATCTGGTCCCATCGCTCGGCGATGTACTGGAACACCGGTTCTGCACTCCCTCGGGTCGGCAGTTCGACCCACGGATCGGGGCACGAACGGGCCCCAAGCTACGCAGATGCTCAGCCCACGCCGAATCCCGATCAGGAGAACGACGGTTCCACTGCGGAACCTGTGCGGCGAGAACCCCTGGTCAGCAGCACTTGACCCGGTTGACCCTGGGAGGTCTGTAACGATCTCAGCTGAGGACGGGAACTCCTGCGCTACGGGACCGCAGTGCACCGGCCAGGCCGGCGACCCGATCGGACTCGTGCAACGCCACCCGCTCCGCCGTGAGCAGCAGCCCGGAGACCTGCTCCGCGGTCCGTCCCGCGCTGTCGTTCCAGCGGGTCAGGTCCCGCACCCGGCCCATCCGGATGTCCGGCGCCGGGCACCACGTGACGGGCGACCCCTCGGCCGATGCGAGGGCGTGCCAGACGAGGTCCAGGGCACGCTGCACCGGCTGCGAGTGCACCGCGTGCGGCCCACCCGCGGCGTCGACGACGGCCCCGACCAGGCACGCACCGACCAGGGGACGGCCGGCCACCTCGGTCGCGGCGGCACTCGACGCGGTCCGGGTCCGGCCACGCTCGTCGACGTAGGCGAACCAGGCGTGCTGGATCCAGCCGCGGTCGACGACCGCCCGGGCCTCGGAGAGCACGCGCTGCAGGTCGGCGAGTTCGGCCAGGTCCGTGTCGAGCCGACGCAGCTGCGCAGCGGTCCGTCGGGCGGCGAGGTGCTCGAGGACCCGGCGTACCCGACCGCGTGGTGCGGTCCGGGGTGCGGGGTCGGCGTCGGTGGCGACGTCGTGCTGGACGCGGAACTCGAGGGTCATGAGGCCCCTCCCGATCTTCACGTGCACGGATGGTGTGGGGAGACGCTAACCCCGCGGTCGCGCTCGCGGTAGCCCCCGTGACCCCTCCTGCGGGAAGTGGAGCCCGGGTGCCGTCCCGTCGAGGGACAGCGTCCGGTCCGCCGCCCGGATGACGTCGCCGTCGTGTGTCGCGACGATCACGGTCGCGCCCTCGCTCCGGAGGACGTCGATCGTCTCGATGACGACTGCGGTGGCACCTGCGTCCAACGCGGCGGTCGGCTCGTCGAGCAGGACGAGACCCGGACGGCGGACGAGCACCCGGGCGAGCGCGACCCGCTGTCGTTCGCCCCCGCTCAGGGCCTGCACCGGCGTGTCCATGAGGGCATCGATGCCGAGCGACGCGCATGCCTGCAGCGGCGGAGTGGGTCGGCTGACCGGGCGGTCCGGCGTCGCTCGCTGCGCGAGTGCCAGGTTCTGGCGCACGGACCATGACGGGACGAGCCCCGCGTCCTGCGACATGAAACCGACCCGGTCGCGACGGAACCGCCGCAGCCGCCGGTCGGAGAGCAGGCCGAGGTCGTTGCCGTCGACCAGGACCACTCGGGGTACCGGACGTTCGACTCCGCCGACGAGACGCAGGAACGTCGACTTGCCGACACCGCTCGCACCGGTGACCGCCGTCAGCGTGGACGGCCCGAACACCACCTCGGGGACGGCGACCAGCACACGCCCGTTCCGCGCATGCCGATGCGCCCGGACCTCCACCGTCTGCTCAGGTCGCATCCGCGTCGCCTCCGACTCCGGCGTTCCGGACCACTGCCCCGACGACGGCTCCCGACGTCGCGCACGAGAGCACCGACGCCGCGAGGAGAGCAGGAGCCGACGCAGCTCCGAGTGCCAGCGAGACTGCCGCCGCGACCCCGACGGAGGCGACGAGGACGCCGCACTCGGCGACGAGTGTCCGCGCGTGGACACGGAGCGGGCCGAGGCCCAGACCGGTCGCCTCCCGCACCCGCATCGCGTCCGACCAGCGGAGCGTCTGCGCGCGGGTGGAGACGGCCATGGCGATCACCGCCAGCACGAGCGCCACAGCGATCGCCTCCGCCAGGGCCGTCCGTATGAGAGCGCTCCGATGAGCGGCTGTCACTGCCGGCCAACGATGCAGCGAACCGACGGCGTCAGCCAGACCAGCTGCGCGGATGACCTGCTCCGGGTCGTCGACGTCGAGGAGCAGTTGACCGTTCGACGCCGCGGCCGTCAGGAAGTCGCCGCTCAGCAGCTCGGACGCCGCAGGGACGACAGCGATGACGGGTGCGTCCGCGAACAGGGGCGCTTCGTCCGTCGCCGCGCCGAAGGTGAAGACCGAGCGGGGGGCGTACTCGATGACCACCGGGGCGCGGGGTGCGGCGAGCGTCGGGTCGACTTCGCGCTGGAACGCGAACCACTCACGCCACTGTTCGACGACGCCCGCTGTGGGCGGGACGCCGCGCTCTGGTACGAAGAGCGCCCATTCCCCGGACCTCGTGCTGGTCCGCCCCGGCCATGGCTCGGGGAGTGCGGGCTGCACACGGTCGAGGTACTCGCGGTTGACCACGAGCGTGTTGCCCACGTCCGGCTCCACGCCGCGCCCGACCGGCATGACGGGATGGCTCGCCAAGACCGACCGCCCGTCGTCGACCGTCCGGTAGAGACGAGCGAACGCCGGTGCCGCCGACTCGATCTCGTCGGGGAGCAGCGTCCCCGACAACAGCGGCGTCACGCACTGCGAGCAGTCGACGCGGGTCTCCCCCGCCAGGCGGTACTGGTCGAGCAGGACGATGCGGTCCACGAGCGGACCGGCCACGAGCGCGACGCTCGTGACCGCCGTGATCCGGAGGACCGACGTGGCGAGCGCGGTACTGCCCCGCGGTCGCCAAGCGCTCCGACCGGCCCGCAGCCGTTCCGCCGCGGTGCGTGGCCAGCCCGTTGCCATCGCTCCGAGGAACAGGCCGGCGGAGGTCCAGTACGCACAAGCAGCGACCGCGAGGACGGCAGGCAGTTGTGAGCCGACCAGGACGAGCGCGGCGGCTGACCCGGCAGCGGCCGCAGCGAGCGCGACGACGATCTGACACCGCAGTGCTCGGGCGGTCTCCGCGTACCGCACCCGGGGCACACCGAGGACTTCCGCGACGCCCAGCCGACGAGCCGCCGATCTCCCACACAGCCGCCCGAGCATCATGACCGCGACGCCCGAGGCGCCGAGGGCGACCCCGACCCCGGGTCGGCCGATCGTGAACACGATCGCTGTCCACCAGCCAGCCGGTTCGTTCCGCGCGTCGACGCCCGCGCTGCGGAGCTCGGAGACGAACGCCGAAGCCTGATCCGACGACGCGGTCGAGAAGTACACACCACGCGTCGATGTCTCGCGCTCGCTGAGGACCACTGGCTGCTCAGCCACACCACCGCGGTACTCGCCGTCGCGGAAGACACGGGCGAACGCGCCCGGGTCCCCGACGACCGCGTGGACGAGCCGTCGGCCGACCCGGTCGGGGTCGGCCTGGACCCGGTAGAAGTCGATGTGGTCCTGGACTGCCTGCTCCCGGAGCAACCGCGCGAAGTCGACGTCTTCCGGGACATCGAGGACGACGACCACCGTGCGCGCGGTGGGGAAGGTCTGCTCGGACCGGTCGAGCGTCGCGAGCAGGGCGAGCGCGATGGCGACGGCGGCGGAGAAGGTCATCGCCACGAGGACGAGCCAGGAGGACCGATCAGGACGCATGGTGTGGAGAAGCGGCGCGCTGGCGCGTTACTTCACGCCCCAGTAGGCAGTGTTGCCGCTCGCGGTCTTGTCCCGGATGGCGCTGGCGTACGCCCCCTTGGGCTTCCAGCCGCTGTACGCACAGCGGTTCTTGCCGTCGCAGGCGGTCGCCTTGTGGGTCTTGCTGGCGTGGCTGTAGAAGGACTGGACGAAGCCGTTCGAGGTGCCGTACTCCCAGTACCCACCGCCGACACGGACGATGGACCGGGTGGATGCAGGTGCGTCAGCATCCGCCGACCCGCCCTCGGCGGCGACAGCAGGCGACGAGAGGCAGAGCGCGGCGACCAGTGACAGGCCGGCGACGGTGAGGCGCTTGTTCATGGTGATCCCTTCGTGAGCGGACCATGCGAACATACCAACATTGCAGTTCTGGATGCCAGTAGGGATCTCGAGAGACGCCGACGCACCGTCAGTCATCGAGCACCGCGTCGATCGCCCGCCGCGCGACCGTGCGGGAGGACGGCTCGTCACTGACCGCGAGCGCCGACGCGATCGACACCGCCCAGCCGCGGGCCCGCCCCCACGAGTGCTCGTCCAGGCTCGCATCCGCGGTGGTGACACGGCGGCGGAAGTCGGCCCGGGCCTCCCGGTCGAGCGTCAGCCAGGCGGTCGCCAGGTCGACGGCGGAGTCCCCCGCGGTGACGTCGCCGAAGTCGACGACCGCCGACAGGTGGTCGCCCTGTGGGCCGGCCTCGACGAGCAGGTTGCAGGGGTGCAGGTCGCCGTGCACCCAGACGGGAGGCCCGGCCGCGGTCGGCAGGTCCGCCGCCGTCCGCCAGGCGGTCGCCAGCTCCGCCGCGCGCGGGACCGGCCCGGACGCGAGCCGCTCGAGCACCGCCGCGCTCCGGGTGTGCAGCGGGACGGCGCGGACCGGGTTCACCGGGGCGTCGGCCGGTGCGGGGACGTGCAGGGCCGCCACGAAGGCGGCGAGCGTCCGGGCCACCGGCAGTCCGGCGGCCCGGGAGCCGCCCTCTCGGGACCCGGCGGAGACGCCCGGCAACCAGGGCACGACGCTCCAGGACCACGGGTAGCCGAGCGCCGGTCGGCCGGTGCGGAGCGGGACCGGCAGTGGGACCACGTCGCCGACCAGGGCCGCGAGTTCCGGCAGCCAGCGCTGTTCGTGCTCGACGAGCATCGCGGCCGCCGCCCGGCGCGGCAGTCGGACGGCCAGGTCGGTGCCGACCCGGACGACCACGTTGTCCCAGCCGTTCGCGACGACGGCGAGCGGACGCTCGGCGAGGTCCGGGTGCTGGTCGGCGAGCAGGGCCCGGACGAGGGGCACGTCGACGTCGACCTCCGCTGCGGGTGTGGGCACGACGGCGATGGTAGCCGGGCGGTCGTCAGGGTTCGTGTCGTACCGTTCCCGGCATGCATGGATGGCGCACGCCCGCACGTTGGGCCAGGACCGGGCGGTGGCTGCTCGCGCCGATCGCCGTGCTCGACTGGTTCTCGCTCGTGCCGCAGCCCGTGTTCGTCGCGGCCTTCGCGCTCGCGGTCGTGGGGCTGGTCGGCATGGGGGCGGCACTCGTGGTCCGGATGCTCGGCGGACGCCGGGGTGCGATGGCTGCCCTCGGGGTCGTGCTGCTGCTCGGCGGGTTGGCGATGTTCGGGCTCGACCCGTTCCCGGGCTCGGTGCCGTTCCTGGACCCGTGGTGGCCGCAGATCGTCACGCAACCGCAGCACGTCGCCAGTGCGTACTGGCAGCTCGCAGGGCTCGGGGTCGTGCTCACCGGGTTCGGGATGCTCGCGACCCTGCTCGTCGCGGCGTTCGCCGGGAAGCCCGGCACGTCGTACCGCTGACGCGACCGACCGGGGTCCGGTGGTCAGCGCCGGGTGACGACCACGAGCGTCAGGTCCGTCGCCGGGTCGCCCTCGGGCAGCAGCGCGCGGACGTGCTCGACGGCCGCCGCCCCGTCCGGCTGCGCGGCGACGAGGGCCGCGATCGCCTCGGGTCCTTCGACCCCGGGCACGGTCGCCCACGCATCAGAAGCCAGGACGAGCCGGTCACCGGCAGCGAGGTCGACCGACAGCGTCGAGCGGGACCAGGGTGCGGACGCGGTGCCGAGCCCGACGGGCAGCTCCGTGGAGCGGACTGGTCGGACACTGCCGTCGGCCGCGACCACCACCGCGGTGCCGAGTCCGGCGTCGACAAGGTCGACGTGCCCGGTGGTCGGGTCGAGGCGCGCGTGCACCAGCTCGGCCACCGCGTCGGCGACCCGCAGGTCGGGGGCGACCTGGGCCTCCAGTCCGGCGATCGCCTCGGTGATCGGCAGTCGCGTCCGGGCGGCGAGGGCACCGCGCACGTCGGCGGCCAGGAGGGCCGACACACGTCCGGCGACCACCGCGCCGACCGTCAGGTGCAGGCTGCCGTCGGGGGCGATCCGCCAGTCGGTGAGGCCGCCACCGCCGTCCGGACGCTGGACGGCGAGCGTCGCCATGTCGTGCCCCGGGACGTCGAGTGGATCCGGCACCAGTGCCTCCCGTACCTTGGCGAGCCGGTCGCGTTCGATCGCGTAGCCGAGCTCGCGTTCGGCCCACCGCGCCAGGTCCCGGAGCAGCGCCAGGTCCGTCGCCGAGAACGTGCGCGGCTCGGCGTCCATGATGCAGAGCGTGCCGACGCGGGTGCCGTCGTGCATCGACAGCGGCGCTCCGGCGTAGAAGCGGATGCCGTGCTCGGCGACGGCCGGGGTGTGCGCGAAGCGGGGGTCGAGCCTGGCGTCCGGGATCACCATCGGCTCCGGCGTGAGCACGGTGGTGGCGCAGAACTGCTCGTTCGCCGGCACGCTCGTGCCCTGGTTCCACCCGTAGGTCGACTGCGTGGTCACCAGGTCGCCGTGCACCAGGTTGAGGAAGGTCAGCGGGACCCCGAACGCGTCGTGGGTCATCCGGGTGATCCGGTCGAAGCGCTCCTCGGGGCCGGCACCCAGGACGTCGAGCGCCTCGACCAGGGCCGTGCGGTGGTCGACGTCCTGCGGTCCGGTCATCCCCCCTGTCTACGCGAAGCGTCGTCCAGGAACCAGTCCCTCGGGTGGGGGTCGGCAGTGAGCTGGCGGCGCGGACCGGTCGGTGCTGCCCACCCGGCGGCGTTCGCCAGGACCCGCTGGATGTCGGGGTGGTGGTACACCGGGTACTCCTGGTCGCCGGGCGAGAAGTAGAACACCCGACCGAGTCCGCGGCGGTAGGCGACGCCGGAGCGGAACACCTCGCCGCCGGCGAACGTCGACAGGAAGACCTCTTCGTCCGGGCGCGGGATGTCGAAGTACTCGCCGTACATCTCCTGGCGGTCGATGACGATCGGGTGCGGGACCCCGGCGGCGATCGGGTGCTCGGGCGCGATCGTCCAGACCAGTTCACGCTCGCCGTCGTTGCGCCACTTCAGCGAGCAGGTCGTCCCCATCAGCCGGGTGAACGGCTTCGAGTAGTGGCCGGAGTGCAGCACGACCAGGCCCATGCCGGCGTGCACGTGCCGGACGACCCGGTCGACGACCTCGTCCGCGACCTCGTCGTGGGCGATGTGGCCCCACCAGAACAGGACGTCGGTCGCGGCCAGACGTTCCTCGGTCAGCCCGTGTTCGGGTTCCTGCAGCGTGGCGGTCGTGACGGTGTCGGCGGAGGTGAGTCGTGCCTCCAGGCCGGCGGCGACCACGGTGTGGATGCCGTCGGGGTAGTGCTCGCGGACGGTCTCGTCACCGCGGGTCTCGTGGACGTTCTCGTTCCAGACGACGATGTTCACCGGACGACCTCCACTTCGTGGCCGGCCTGCGCCGAGGCGTAGACGGCGTCGACGACCCGGGTGCGGTGCAGTGCGAACTCGCCGTGGTGGCCCTCGTGTGCACCGGAGCGGATGGTGGCGAGGAACTCCTCGATGACCCGCTGGTGGTGGCCGGCCGGCACGTGCACGGCGGGACGGGTGACCGCGGGGACGCCGTCGATGTCGGAGTACAGCTCGACGGTGCCTTCGGTGGCGTAGTTCCGGACGAACAGCCGGGCGCCGCCGGTGGACCCGAGGAGCTCGACCTCGATGTCCTCGTCGTCCTTGGAGTAGGACGCCCACGAAGCCTGCAGCTGCAGGCTCGAGCCGTCCTCGAAGCGGAGCAGGGCGTTCGCGAAGTCCTCGACGTCGAACGGGCGACCGGTCGCGTCGGAGACGGGGCCGCCGCCGGTGCTGCCACCGCGGCCGGCGGTGCCGAGCTCGTTGTACGCGACGGCGCTGACGGCCACGACCCGGGGTTCCCCCATCAGGTACATCGCGATGTCGAGCACGTGCGAGCCGAGGTCGATGAGCGGGCCCCCGCCGGCCGCGTCCTTGTTCGTGAACCACGACGTGATGCCGGGGATGCCGGCGCGTCGACGCCAGCTCGCGCGGGCGTGGTAGACGTGCCCGAGCGGACCGTCCTGCCCGTCGACGGGGCGGACGTGGTCGGCCAGGAACTGCACGTCGGCACGGCGGCGGTGGTTGTAGGCGACCTCGAGCACACGGTCGTTCGCGACGGCGGCGTCGACCATGGCCTGGGCCTCGGCGCCGGTGGTCGCCAGGGGCTTCTCGCAGAAGACGTGTTTGCCGCTCTCGAGTGCGGCGATGGCGATCGGGGCGTGCAGGGAGTTCGGCACACCGATCGACACGATGTCCAGGTCGTCCCGGGCGACCAGGTCCTGCCAGTCCGGGTACGTGTGCGGCACGTGGCGGGACTCGGCGAGCTCGTGGAGCCGCTCGGTCTCCTTGCCCGCGAGTGCCACCACTTCGGTGCCGGGGAGTGCGGTGTAGGCGTCGAGGTGCGTCGTCCCGGCGTACCCGAGCCCGACCACCCCCACGCGCAGCGTCTTCGATGCGTCCGTCGTCTGCGACATGTCGACCACGCTACCGAGAAACGGGTCGAATCGATACGAGGAACCAGGGGTGGTGTTTTCTGATCGTTTGACCTACCTTCAGATCACATTCGCGCAGGTTCCGACACCAGGGGGTGTCGATCCGCACCTGCGCCGAGGTCAGGGGCTCGTCCGATGCAGCACCGCACCATCACCACTGCCGCGCTCGCGGCCGTGATCGCACTCGCCGTGCCGACGAACGCGTGGGCGTCGTCGTCACACAGCGACCACCACCCGGCGCCGACCAGCTCCACCGTGTCCTACACGGCGAGCGACGCCGTCATCCCGAACCCCCAGCGCGGGTTCGACCACACCACCGAGACGCACTACCGCGCCGACGGCAGCGGCTACACCCCGCTCGACGCCGGCACGCTGCAGGGCTACCGCGCCGACGGCGTCACCCAGATCGTCCGGGTGTTCTACATGGAGGCGTTCGTCGACCAGCGGCGCCTCAGCCCCGCCTGGCTGAAGCTGGTGCAGCACGACTACGACACCGCGCGAGCAGCCGGCGTCAGCGTGATCACCCGGTTCGCCTACGTCCAGGGCGGCAGCTACCCGTACTCGGCTCCGTACGGCGACGCCGACCTGCCGACGGTGCTCGCGCACATCAAGCAGCTCACGCCGACCCTCCGCCGGAACGCCGATGTGATCCCGACCCTGCAGGAGGGCTTCATCGGCCTCTGGGGCGAGGGCTACTACACCGACCACTTCGCCAGCGACCCGGCCAACCCGGGCGTGCTGACCGACGCCGACAAGGACGCCCGACGCCAGGTCATCCAGGCCGAGCTGGCAGCCCTGCCGTCCAGCCGCTCCATCCAGGTCCGCACCATGCAGATGAAGCAGGACGCGCTCCGCACCACTTCGGGCACCGCCGGGGCACTCACGCCGCGACAGGCGCACGACGGGTCGGCCGCATCACGGATCGGTCACCACAACGACTGCTTCCTGGCCTCGCCCGACGACTTCGGCACCTTCCTGAGCGACCCGCTGTCGCTCGACCAGGACTACCTGGCCGCCGAGTCGCGGTACGTCCCGGTCGGCGGGGAGACCTGCGCCGTGAACGCGCCGCGGTCCGAGTACCCGTCCGCCTCGGCCGAGATGGCGAAGTACCACTACAGCTACCTCAACCTGGACTACAACAAGGACGTCCTGTCGACCTGGGGTCAGGACGGCATGACCGACGCGGCAAAGAAGCTCGGCTACCGGTTCACGCTGACCTCGAGCACGGTGACCTCCGGCAAGCACGCCGCGGTCTCGGTGTCCGTGCGGAACGACGGCTGGGCAGCGCCGTACAACCACCGCCCGGTCCAGCTCGTCCTGACCAACGGCCACCGACACGTCACCGTTCCCGTCCGTGCCGACGCGTCCTCGTGGCAGCCGGGCACGACGGCGACCGTGACCGCGTCGCTCCGTGGGGTGCCGGTCGGCAAGTGGGACGTGGCCCTCGCGATGCCCGCCGCCGAGCGGTCCGTCTCCCGCGACCCGGCGTTCGCGATCCAGACCGCGAACGTCGGCACATGGGACGCCACGACCGGCGTGAACCGTCTCGGGCAGGTGGTCACCGTCCGGCGCTGAGCGTCGTGATCGTCGTCGGCCGCCGCTGACGGCAGGACGCCCCGGGCACGACGGCCCGGGGCGTCCTGGCGTGCGGCAGCCCGGGGCGTCCGGGCGTGCGGCAGCCCGGGGCGTCCGGGCGTGCGGCGGCCCGGGGCGTCCGGGCGTGCGGCGGCCGTCCACCCGTCTTCCACCCGGCGTCCGTCACCATGGACGCCATGACCCCTCGATCCCTGTTCCGCGGCCTCGCGATCGCCGAACTCGTGACCTGGACCCTGCTGCTGGTGGGCATGCTGCTGAAGTACGGCCTGGGCGCCGGTGACTGGCCCGTCCGGATCGGTGGCGGGGTGCACGGCTTCGTGTTCCTGGCGTACCTCGTCGTCACGACGGTCGTCGCGGTGAACCAGCGGTGGTCGTTCGGTGCGACGGCCCTCGGCTGGGTGAGTGCGATCGTGCCGTACACGACGCTGCCGTTCGAGGTCGGTGTCGCCCGCCGCGGCATGCTCGACGGTGGGTGGCGTCGCGGCCCCGAGGCCGGGGAGCGCCCGGGTCCGCTCGACCGGCTGCTCTTCGTCGTCGTGCGGCACCCGGTGCTCGCGGCGCTGGTCGGGGTCGTGCTCGTGGCCGCCGTGTTCGGCGTGCTGCTGACGATCGGCCCGCCGGTCCCGTCCCGCTGAGCCGCCGCGCGGGTGGCCCGCAGCGCGTCACGTGGCCTGCGGCGTGGCTCGCACACACAGGACGGGGGGGGGGGCGGGGGGGGGGGGGCGCGGGGCCCGCCGCGGGGGGGGGGGGGGGGGGGGGGGGGGGGGGGCGCCGGGGCGGGGGCGCCCCCGCCCCCCGGCGCGCCG
>NZ_JARUXD010000054.1:0-24862 GCF_030433875.1 Curtobacterium sp. PsM8
TGCCATCGCACGTCCTGGGGGTCCCGGGCCCGGGGTGGCGGGCGGGGGGGTCGGGGGGGGGCCCTCTCCGCGCCCCCCCCCCCCCCCCGGTCCGTCCGTGGTCGGGTGCGCGACCGTGGCACCGCTCAGATCTTCGGTGGGCTGATGATCGGCGAGTCCCACGTCGGCGGTTCCGGGTACTCGCCGGGTCGCGAGGACGACGGGTGCCGTCCGCCGGCGCGGCCGCCCACGGCTTCGGAGAGTGCGTCGGCGTCGTTCGTCCAGAACAGGTCGCTGAAGACGTCGAGCGAGTAGTGACCACTCGGTTGGACGAGGTACTGGATGCGCCAGCCGTCGTCGGTGTACCCGTCGAGGTAGTAGGTGTCCGTGATCCGCTCGACGTGGTGGCTCCAGCCCTTCGCGGCGAAGTAGTCGATCAACGGCTCGAGATCGGACCGTGATCCGTGCGCACCGGCCGGGTCCCAGGACCGGCCTGACTCCAGCGCGTACGTGTTGTGCGTGTCGGCCCCGGCCATCGGGCGTATCCCGTCACCGCCGATCTGTGGGATGGCATCGCCGCCGTTCCAGTGCCACTCGCCGTCGGAGAGCTGCCGTTGCGCGTCCGCCAGGACCTGCTGCATCGTCCGGTAGTGCTCGCGGTACCGGTCGTACTCCTCGTGCAACGACAGCGCGGCGACCTCCTGCCGTGTGAGTCCTCCGGCGTCGTGCTCCATGGTTCCTCCTCCGGACGTGCACCCGGCAGCCAGTCCGACCGTCAGGACGACGGCGACGATCGTGCGGACCGTCCTGTTCCAGGCCGTCATCCGGGCCTCCCGGTCGCGATGATCTCGATGATGTGACGCTGCGCCGTGGCGTCGGGTGACAGGTACCCGACGCCGGTCGGCGGGTACATGTCGTGGCCGGTGACCGCTTCCGTCCCGGGCCCGGCCTCGGACGAGAAGACGTGGACGCTCGGGAGGTCACGAGGGTCGGTCCGGCCGATCCGGCCGAGGCGCGCCGTGTGGTCCTGTTCGCCCTCCGTGGCGAAGACCTGGCGGACGTTGAGGTGCTCGGGCCGCGTGTCGTCCGTGAACCCGACCGAGCCGTAGGTGACGACGGCGTCGACCCGGTACCGCGTCTGCGCAGCCGCTTCGACCGCCACCGCAGAACCGTACGAGTGTCCGAGCACCGTGAGGCGTCCCGGAGCGTTGCTGTCCCGGCTGTCGCGGACACCGTCGACGAAGGACGCGAGCTCGACGCCGCCGGCGACCGCGCGTCGGTGCGCGGGGACCTCGACGAGTTCCGGTGCCCGGTAGCCGATCCAGGAGACGACGGCGAAGGACGACGCCGGGGCGAGCCGAACAGCGCCGCGCAGCAGACCGGCGGCGGCACGGACCTGCCCGTCCGTGCTGTCGAGCGTCGTGGTCGCGCCCGGCACGTTCACCGTGACGTTCGAGGCCGTGTCGAGGTCCCCGAGCGACACCGCCGTCACGAGTGCGCCGTCCGTGGCGCCGAAGCCGACGAGCTGCGCGACCGCGGCGGACGGTGACTCCAGCTCCTGCGCGAGACGGTCCGCCCGCCGCACGCCCTTCCACAGCGCCGCGACCTGCTGCCGGAACTCGTCCATCGTCACGGCGCCGTGCGTGTACCGCAGGCCGAGCATCCGGTACACCCGCTCCGGGTTCCCGAGCGCTGCCCGCAGCACCGCGCGCGAGGCGATGTCACGTGCCGCAGCGGGGACACCGTCGAGGTTCGCGATCTGCAGCGTCGTGGTCAGGGGGAGTGCGCGCAGGTCGTGCTCGGACAGCCCGAGCTCCGACCACGCCGCCGCGACCTCGGCCGAGGTGACTGCCGGGTCGAACACCCGCTGGAGTCCGGTCGGCAGCGTCGACGTCCCGGCGACGTCGAGCACGCCGTCCGCCAGGGACACCCCGCTGCCCGCGGCCGCGAAGGCGTTCGCGATCCGACGCACCCAGGCGGTGTCCTCGACGTCCTCGGCGAGGTGGTCCCCGAAGCCGGCGACCAACGTGGCCTCGTCCACCGGCACCCAGGCACACCGCGCGGTGAAGCCGGCCCACGCGTTCCGGACTCGGTGAAGGTCCTGTTCGGTCGCAGCGTCCTGCACGCCGGCGGAGGCGCTGAACTCGCGCAGCCGCCGCGGGTCAGCCCCACTCCGACCACCAGCGCCACTCCGATCGCCGCCCGCGTCGCCGCTGGCGCTGCGCTGCCGTGGCCGTGCGCGGAAGGCCGCGGACACCGGGGTCGGGCGCACCGGGGTCGCCGACGGCTCGGGGTCCCAGGCGCCGCTCACCCAGTCCAGGGCGGACCGGAGCGGCGCACCGACGGTGACCAACGCGTGGTCCCGTTCACGCTCCCGTTCCTGCCAGGCGACCCGGGCCTCCAGTCGGTGACGCTCCTCGTCCGCCTGGCGGCTGACGACTTGGAGCTGGACCGTCAGGTCCTCGAGCGCCCTCGTCAACCGGCCCCGGTCCTCCGACTCGATCGTGCGCGCCGCCGCGAACAGCCGGGCGTACGCACCGTGGAAGTCCTGCAGCGCGCGCTCGGCGCTCGCTCGTCGGCCGGCGCCGCTGGCGCGGAGGCGCAGCGCCACGTCCGTCAGGCACGCGATCAGCCGTGACACGGCCACGTCGTCGAACTCGATCCCCATCGTTCCCCACATCGCTCGGAGCAGTGTGTGGAACGTAGCATTTCATCCGGGCGGCCTGGAAGCCGTCAGGATGTCTGTGGAGAAGTCGGTCCCCGGTGTCAGGAGAAGAGGGCCGGGAACGCGTGCGCGACGAACGGGTACCCGACGAAGACGGTGGCGTCGAGGAGCACGTGCGTGATGACGAGGGGGAGCAGGCGGCCCCACCTCGTGTAGATCCAGCCGAAGACGACGCCCATCACCGCGTTGCCGACGAACGCGCCGAAGCCCTGGTACAGGTGGTAGCTGCCGCGGAGGACCGCGGTGGACAGGATGACCTGCCACCGCCCCCATCCCAGGTCGCCGAGGCGCGAGTACAGGTAGCCGACGACGATCACCTCTTCCTGCAGCCCTGAGCGGACGGCGGACAGCAGGAGTACCGGGATCGTCCACCAGTACGAGCCGAGGGCGGCCGGGTCGACGGCGACCGTGATGCCGAGTGCCCGACCCGTGAAGTACAGGGCGAGTCCGGGGATGCCGATGCCGAGGGCGATGAGCGCCGCGCCGCCGAGGTCGGGACGGACGCGGAAGCGGTCGATGCCGAGTCGGCCGAGGTGCGGGCGTGACGAGCTCCAGAGCAGCATGCAGACCAGCGCGACCGGCGCCAGGTCGGCCGCGATGCCCAGCAGCTGGCGGGCGAGGTCGACGTACTGCACGGTCGTCGTCGAGGTGTTCAGCGCCGTCGACTGCTGCCCGAGCGGTGTCGTCTGGGACAGGTCGTCGATGATCTGCAGAACCGAGTAGAGCGCACTCGCGCCCAGCGACAGCATGAGCACGATGGTGATCTCGGTCCACGTTCGCCGACGGCTCATACGCTGTACTCCCTCTGCTTGCGAACTACCGGTAGACTGGCGAGTCGGGCATGGTCCCGAAATCCGTCGGGCACGGTCCCGCACCTCGGGCTGGTCCCGAGAACACCTCGGGCTCGGCCCGGGAACCCTCGGGAACGGCCCGAACCCCGGGCACTCGCCCGATCATCTTCCGAACACAAAAGGATGTCCTGTATGGCGCTCGCCACTCGGTCCGACCTGCGCAACGTCGCCATCGTGGCACACGTCGACCACGGCAAGACCACCCTCGTCGACGCGATGCTGACGCAGACCAACTCGTTCGACGCCCACTTCGAGGGCGAAGACCGCATGATGGACTCGAACGACCTCGAGCGCGAGAAGGGCATCACCATCCTCGCGAAGAACACGTCGGTCCTCTACAACGGCAAGCACGCCGCCGAGTTCGGCGCGGGCGGCCCCATCACGATCAACGTGATCGACACCCCGGGCCACGCCGACTTCGGTGGTGAGGTCGAGCGCGGCCTCTCCATGGTCGACGGTGTCGTCCTGCTCGTCGACGCGTCCGAGGGCCCGCTGCCCCAGACGCGCTTCGTGCTCCGCAAGGCGCTCGCCGCCAAGCTCCCGGTGATCCTGCTCGTCAACAAGACGGACCGCCCGGACTCCCGCATCGACGAGGTCGTCTCGGAGAGCCAGGACCTGCTCCTCGGTCTCGCCTCCGACATGTCGGACGAGGTCGACGACCTCGACCTCGACGCGATCCTCGACGTGCCGGTGGTCTACGCCTCCGGCCGCAACGGTGCCGCGTCGCGCAACAAGCCCGAAGACGGCACGCTGCCCGACAACGACGACCTCGAGCCGCTCTTCGAAGCGATCCTCCAGCACGTCCCGGCCCCGACGTACGACGACGAGCACCCGCTGCAGGCGCACGTCACGAACCTCGACGCGTCGCCGTTCCTCGGTCGCCTGGCCCTGCTCCGCATCTTCCACGGTGAGATGAAGAAGGGGCAGACGGTCGCCTGGGTCAAGCACGACGGCACCGTCGTCAACGCCCGCATCACCGAGCTCCTCATCACCAAGGCACTCAACCGCTTCCCGGCCGAGTCCGCGGGCCCCGGTGACATCGTCGCCGTCGCCGGCTTCGACACGATCACCATCGGTGAGACCCTGAGCGACCCCGAGGACGTCCGTCCGCTGCCGACCATCACGGTCGACGCGCCGGCGATCTCGATGACGATCGGGACCAACACCTCGCCGCTCGTCGGCAAGGTCAAGGGCCACAAGCTCACCGCCCGCATGGTCAAGGAGCGCCTGGACCGCGAGCTGGTCGGCAACGTCTCGCTCAAGGTCGTCGACATCGGCCGCCCGGACGCCTGGGAGGTCCAGGGTCGTGGCGAGCTCGCACTCGCCATCCTGGTCGAGCAGATGCGTCGCGAGGGCTTCGAGCTCACCGTCGGCAAGCCGCAGGTCGTCACCAAGCGTGACGAGAACGGCAAGCTGCAGGAGCCGTACGAGCACATGACCATCGACACGCCGGAGGAGCACCTCGGCGCCATCACCCAGCTCATGGCTGCCCGCAAGGGCCGCATGGAGAACATGGTGAACCACGGCACCGGCTGGATCCGCATGGAGTTCATCGTGCCGTCGCGTGGCCTCATCGGCTTCCGCACGTCCTTCCTCACGGAGACGCGCGGCACCGGCATCGCCAACGCGATCTTCCACGGCTACGACGAGTGGGCCGGTGCGATCCAGACCCGCATCAACGGTTCGATCGTCTCCGACCGCTCCGGTGTGGTCACCCCGTTCGCCATCACGAACCTCCAGGAGCGCATGTCGTTCTTCGTCCAGCCGACGGAAGAGGTCTACGAGGGCATGGTCATCGGCGAGAACTCGCGCGCCGACGACATGGACGTGAACATCACCAAGGAGAAGAAGCTCACCAACATGCGTTCGGCCAACGCCGACACGTTCGAGTCGATGACGCCGTCCCGGCAGCTGTCGCTCGAGGAGTGCCTCGAGTTCGCCCGCGAGGACGAGTGCGTCGAGGTCACCCCGGACGCGGTCCGCATCCGCAAGGTCGAGCTGGACGCGTCGGCTCGCCAGCGCTCCTACGCGCGCCTCAAGCGCCAGGACGCGTAAGCCACACCCTGGAGGCCCGTCCTCCGTCCCACGGCCCGGTCACCGCTCGCAGGTGGCCGGGCCGTCGGCGTCGGGAGGCACGGTCGGGAGATACGGTGGACGGGTGACTCTCGACCTGCTCTCCATCTACCAGGACCTGCACGCCCACCCGGAACTCGGCTTCCAGGAGCACCGCACCGCGGGCGTCGTCGTCGACCGCCTGACCGAGATCGGCGGCATCACCGTCACCACGGGTGTCGGCGGGACCGGCGTCGTCGGGGTCCTCGAGAACGGTGACGGACCGGTCGTCTGGCTCCGCGCCGACATGGACGGGCTGCCCGTGCAGGAGCGCACCGGCCTGCCCTACGCCAGCACCGCCCGCGCGACGGATGAGGACGGCAACGAGGGCCCGACCATGCACGCCTGTGGGCACGACATCCACGTGACGTGGCTGCTCGGCACCCTCGAGCGCCTGGTCGCGACCCGCGCGGACTGGAGCGGCACCGTCGTCGCGGTGTTCCAGCCGGCGGAAGAGGTCATCTCCGGCGCCCGCGCCATGATCGACGACGGACTGGTCGAGCGCTTCCCGAAGCCCGCCGTGGTCCTCGGGCAGCACTCGGCCCCGGCTCCGGTCGGCGTCGTCGCGGTGGGGTCCGGCGCCGTGATGGCGTCGAGCGACCGCTTCACCGTCACGTTCAACGGCCGCGGTGCCCACGGGTCCGCGCCGCAGGCGTCCCTCGACCCGATCGTCACGGCGGCCTCGGCGGTGGTCCGACTGCAGACGATCGTCTCGCGTGAGGTCGGCCCGAGCGACGCGGGTGTCGTCACCGTGGGCTCGTTCCACGCCGGCACGCGGCCGAACATCATCCCGGACACGGCCGTCATCGAGATCTCCACCCGAGCGCGCAACGAGGAGACCCGCGCCGCGATCATCGCCTCGATCGAACGGATCGTCCGCGCCGAGAGCGACGCCGGGGGACTGGCCGCCCCGACGATCGAGCGGGCCCCGGGCGCCGACGTCCTGGTGAACGACGCCGACCAGGCCGCGGTCGTGCTCGAGGCCGTGCGGGCGGTCGTGCCGCACGCCGTCGACATGGAGTCGGGGTTGGCGATGGCGTCCGAGGACGTCGGCCAGCTCGCCACCGCCGCAGGGGCCCCGATCGTGTACTGGTTCACGGGCATCACCGACCCGGAGCTGTTCCGTCGCGGCGAGGACATCCCGAGCAACCACTCGCCGTTCTACGCGCCGCAGGCCGACACCGCGATCCCGGTCGGGGTCGACGCCCTGGTCGCGGCAGCCCGGGCGACGCTCGACTGACGGGCCGCGGCGTCGGGCTGCCCCCGGCGCGGATGACCCGGCGCCGATGACCCCGGCGCCGATGACCCCAGTGCGGGTGATCACCCAGCCGATGCTCGACCAGTTCGAGGTCGGGGCGGTTACGGTACCGGCATGCGTCACCCGATCCGCACCTCCCTGACCGCCGCCGTCGCTGCCGGTGTCGCCCTCGCTGGCCTGAGCGGCTGCTCCACTGAGACGCTCACGCAGGCGACCGACCTCGGTTCGTCCGTGGCGTCGAGTGTCTCCGAGTCCGTGCAGGGCATCGACGGCGCCGCCATCCAACAGGGCATGGCGAAGGTCGCCGGTGGCATCGACGGCGCCCTCGACACCGCGCTCAAGGGCACGAAGGTGACGAGCGACGGACAGGTGCCGCAGGGCTTCCCGTCCGCGGCCGTCCCGCTCGTCGACGGCACCGTGCTCGGCGGGGGAGCAGGACCCGCGGGCTCCGGGTGGGTCGTACAGGTGCACACGTCCTCGGTCGACGACTTCGCCCGGGCCGCGCAGCAGCTCGCGGACGCGGGCTTCACCAAGTCGGCCGAGCGTGCCGACTCGTCGAGCGCCTTCGGGCTGTTCCGGAGCGACGACCACCGCGTCGTCGTGACCTTCTCGTCCGACCACGACGGTGGCGCCACCGCGACGTACATCGTCACGCCCCGCTGACCTCCGCTCCGTCCGACCGCTCACCTCCGCTTCGTCCGGCCGCTGCCCGGACGGCGTCCCGTACGCTTGCAGGCGATGTCCACGGTCACACGCCCCGAGCGCGTCCTCTTCGTCCACGCGCACCCCGACGACGAGACGCTCGCGTCCGGCGGCACCATCGCGACGCTGCTCGAACTCGGCGCCCACGTCACCGTCCTGACGGCCACCCGCGGTGAGCGCGGCGAGATGCTCACCAGCGAGCTCGCGCCGTCGGCGGGGGACGGCCTCCGGGTCGCCGCGCACCGTGAGACCGAGATCGCCGCCGCGCTGGCTGCCCTGGGCGGTCCCGCGCACCTCTGGCTCGGCGGTCCCGGAGCCCGGCCCACGGACCTCCCGGCACGGCGCTACACGGACTCCGGCATGCAGTGGGGGCCGGACGGCCGAGCCACCTCGGCCGGCGACGCCCCCGCGGACTCGCTGACCCGCGCGGACCTCGGCGAGGTCGTCGACGACGTCCGCGCCGCCATCCGCTCGACCGGCGCCGACGCCGTCGTCAGCTACGGCGACGACGGCGGCTACGGGCACCCGGACCACCTCCGCGTCCACGCCGCAGCCCGGTACGCCGCGCAGGCCGAAGAGGTCCCGTTCTCGATGATCGTGGACGCCGACTCCGGGGTCGCCGACCTCACCGTCGACGTCCTGCCGGTGCGCGGGCGGGTCCGGGCGGCGCTCGAGCAGTACCGCAGCCAGGTCGCCGTCGACCCCGTCGACCCGCAGGACCCCGCGTCGCTGTCGTACGTCATGCCGCACGGCGTCCGGCACCAGGTACCCGCGGTCGAGGCCTTCCGGCACGACGCACCCCCGGCTCCGGCCGCCCCGCAGACCTACGCCGAGATGTCCGGGCAGGGCAAGGCCACCGCGGTCGTCGTGGCCGCCGTGGTGGGTGTCCTCGTCGGAGCCCTCGGCACGATCACGCACCAGCAGACCGTCGAGATCGGCTCGTGGAGCACCGCCCCGATCGGCATGGTCATCACCAGCCTCATCGTGATCGGCATCGTCGTCGGCGTCCGGTTGCTGTACCGGTCGCGGTTGCTCGTCGCGGCGGTCGGCATCGGGATCATCCTCGCCACCCAGGTGCTCGTCGCCGTGGCCGGACCGACCTCCCCACTGGTCCTGGCGAACGCCGCCGGCTACGTGTGGACGTTCGGTCCGGCGGTCGTCGCGATGCTCGTCCTCGCCTGGCCCGACCTCACCGGACTCCGTGCCCACCCGCCGACGAACGGACAGCGCCCGACGGACGGACAGCAGCCGTCCGACGGGGTGCGGTCCGTGGTCGCAGCCCCGCACGAGTAGGCTGGCAGTCGCTCAACCCCCGGAAGGGAGCACTCGCTCGTGACCTACGTGATCGCCCAGCCCTGTGTCGACGTCAAGGACCGCGCGTGCATCGACGAATGCCCCGTGGACTGCATCTACGAGGGTGACCGGTCGCTGTACATCCACCCGGACGAGTGCGTCGACTGCGGTGCCTGCGAGCCGGTCTGCCCGGTCGAGGCCATCTACTACGAGGACGACCTCCCCGAGCAGTGGGCCGACTACTACAAGGCGAACGTTGAGTTCTTCTCCGAGATCGGTTCGCCCGGTGGTGCAGCCAAGGTCGGCGTGATCCACGCGGACCACCCGGTCGTCATGGCGCAGCCGCGGGCCTGACCCGTGCCGCTCGACCTGCCCGACTTCCCCTGGGACCAGCTCGCCCCGTACAAGCAGCGCGCCGCGGCGTACGACGGCGGCATCGTCGACCTCAGTGTCGGGTCGCCGGTCGACCCCACCCCGGACGTCGTCCGACGCGCCCTGGCCGACGCCACGGACGCGCACGCCTACCCGCAGGTGGCCGGCACCCCGGCCCTCCGTGAAGCGATCGCGGCCTGGTACGGCCGGCGACAGGGCGTCGAGCTCACCGCCGACCACGTGCTGCCGACGATCGGGTCGAAGGAGTTCATCGCGGGCCTGGCGCTCTGGATGGGCCTCGGCCCGGGTGACACCGTCGTGTTCCCGGAAGCGGCGTACCCGACCTACGAACTCGGTGCCGCCCTGGTGCGCGCCGACGCCCTGGCCGCCGACGACCCCGCCGCGTGGCCGTCGAGCACGAAGCTCGTCTGGCTGAACTCACCGGGCAACCCCGACGGACGCGTGCTCTCGATCGAGCAGCTGCGCGCCGCCGTCGCGCGCGCCCGCGAACTCGGCGCCGTGATCGTGGGCGACGAGTGCTACGCCGAACTCGGCTGGGATGCCCCGTACGACACCACGCCGACCCCGACGATCCTCGACCCCCGTGTCGTGGGCGACTCGTTCGACGGCGTCCTCAGCGTCTACTCGCTGTCGAAGCAGTCGAACCTGGCCGGCTACCGCGCCGCGTTCGTCGCCGGCGACCCGGCCCTGCTCGCCGACGTGCTGGCGATCCGCAAGCACACCGGCATGATGCCGCCGCTGCCCGTCCAGCACGCGATGATCGTCGCGCTCGAGGACACCGCCCACGTCCACCAGCAGAAGACCCGGTACCGCAACCGACGGAACGTGCTCCGGACGGCATTCGAACGCGCCGGCTTCCGCATCGACGCCAGCGGTGCCGGCCTGTACCTCTGGGCGACCCGCGACGAGCCCGCGCTCGACACCGTCGCCTGGCTCGCCGAGCACGGCATCCTCGTCGCCCCGGGCACGTTCTACGGGGCCGCCGGCGCCCGCCACGTGCGCGTCGCGCTGACCGCGACAGACGACCGGATCGCCGCCGCAGCCCAGCGTCTCGCCAGCGCAGGACGGGTCGCGAACGGCTGACGGGCCTCCCGTCCGGCCACCCGCCCACCGGCGACGCCTGTGCACAACAGCGGTTCCACCCAAACTCCTGAGCAGCTGCATGTACCGGACCGACAGTCGCCGCGATTAGGCTGTCCAGCGTGACTGACACTGCCAACGACGCTCAGAAGACGGCCACACCGCCCACGACGCCCGTCCCCGTGAGCCCCGGCGCCGAACAGGCGACCGAGACGGCCACGCTGACGTACCCGGGGGGAACGGCGGAGTTCCCGATCCTGCAGAGCGTCGACGGCGCCTCCACGATCGACATCTCGACGCTCAAGAAGCAGACCGGGCTGAACACGCTCGACTACGGCTTCGTGAACACCGGCTCGACGAAGAGCGCCATCACGTACATCGACGGCGACCAGGGCATCCTGCGGTACCGCGGCTACCCGATCGACCAGGTCGCCTCGAACTGCACCTTCCTCGAGGTCGCCTGGCTCCTCATCTACGGCGAGCTGCCCAGCCCGAGCGAGCTCGACGCGTTCGACAGCCGCATCCGCCGGCACACGCTGCTGCACGAGGACCTGCGCCGGCTGTTCGACGCGCTGCCGCACTCGGCGCACCCGATGTCCGTCCTGTCCAGCGCGGTCAGCGCCCTGTCGACGTACTACGAGGACGACATGGACGTCGACGACCCGGAGAAGGTCGAGCTGCAGACCGTCCGGCTCCTCGCCAAGCTGCCGGTCATCGCCGCGTACGCCCACAAGAAGGCCATCGGGCAGGCGTTCCTGTACCCGGACAACTCGCTGTCCTTCGTCGACAACTTCCTCCGGCTCAACTTCGGCACGATGGCCGAGCCGTACCAGCCGAACCCGGTGCTCTCGAAGGCGCTCGACCGGCTGCTCATCCTGCACGAGGACCACGAGCAGAACGCCTCGACCGCCACGGTGCGCCTGGTGGGATCGACGAAGGCGAACATGTTCGCGTCGATCTCCGCCGGCATCAACGCCCTCTACGGTCCGCTGCACGGCGGCGCGAACGAGGCCGTGCTCGAGATGCTGCAGCAGATCAAGGACTCCGGCGAGCCCGTCACGCGCTTCGTCGAGCGGGTGAAGAACAAGGAGCGCGGGGTGAAGCTCATGGGCTTCGGACACCGCGTCTACAAGAACTACGACCCCCGCGCGAAGCTCGTCAAGGAGTCCGCGGACGAGGTCCTCGAGGCCCTCGGCGTGCAGGACGACCTGCTCGACATCGCTAAGGAGCTCGAGCAGATCGCACTCGAGGACGAGTACTTCGTCAGCCGCAAGCTCTACCCGAACGTCGACTTCTACACGGGCATCATCTACAAGGCGATGGGCTTCCCGCCGCGGATGTTCACGGTGCTGTTCGCCATCGGCCGGCTGCCCGGGTGGATCGCGCAGTGGCGTGAGCTCAACAACGACCCGCTCAACAAGATCGGTCGCCCGCAGCAGCTGTACGTGGGGTACCCGGAGCGGGACCTGCCGCAGCGCTGAGGTGGTCACCGCGCGCGTCGGCGTGCGTTGACCGACGGGAGGCCCGGGGCCGGTCTGCGTGACCGGCCACGGGCCTCCCGTCCGTTCAGTCGAGGGCGTCGAAGTCGTCCCAGATCGGCGTCTCGAGCGCCGGGTACTCCGCGAGGTGCGGGCGGAGGTCGTCCTCCACCTGGACGCCCCACTGCTCGAAGAACGGGGTGAGGTCGTGCCCCGCGACGTGCGTGGCCTGCAGGACGAAGGCGCGGCGTGCCTCCCGGTCGCTGCCCGCCGCGACGTCCGAACGCACGCGTGCGGAGACGGTCGCGATGAAGTCCTCGCCGTAGGCGCGGCGGAGCTGGTCGAAGACCAGGTGCCGGGTCATGCCGTTCATCTGGTTCGACCAGAAGTCACGCTCGTCGACCGGCTGCTGACGGAACTGCTCGACCTTCGCACGCCACGAGTCCAGCGGGTTGCGCTGGTGTACCTGCTCTTCGAGGACGAAGCTGGCGAGGTCCTGCGAGATCGTGCCGTCGGTCTGGCCTCGGTCGTTCGTCCACCGCAGCGCGTCCTGCTGGAAGACCCGACCGACGGCGTTCCGGAGCGCCTGCTCGCCCGCCGCGGAGCTGTCGCTCGTGAACAGGTGGTGCGGCGACGCGTAGTCGGTCGGGAACGCCACCCAGCCCGGGTGGACGTTGGTCGGCGCGTTCGCACCGGCGACGCCGTAGCTCGGGGTCTCGATGTGCACGCGGTGTCCGGTGTCCTCGACGCCCCAGAACCGCTCGTTCGCTCGGACCGTCGCGTCCCAGCGGGCCATCCGGACGTCCAGGTCGTCGCCGGCGATGAGCTCCTCGTTCTGGTCGCTCCTCGGCGAGGTGGCGTCGGCACGGAGGACGTCCGCCTGCACGCGCTCGCCGATCAGGGAGAAGAACGGCGAACGGTCCCAGTTCTGCAGCTGCGTGTCGAAGTCCGCACGTGCCGTGACCCCGGCGACGAAGGTCGGGACGGGTGCCCCACCACGGACCACGATCGTGCCCCGGTCGCTGGTGCTCCGGTCGATGATGCCGACCAGACCGTCGTGCGGCGCGGTGATCAGGTTCTGGCCCGGGTGCAGCGCCTGGGTGGCGACGCCCACGTCGCGGCAGCCGTTGACGCCGAAGTAGGTGCCGTGCTGCCCGATCGCGACCTCGGCGTCGGTGACGCCCTCGGGGACCTCGACGACGAACGTCTGGTGTGCGCGGATCCAGCGGCCGGCCTGGCGGAGGTCGCTCCGTGCCGCCTGGGTGCCGTCACGCTCCTGTGCGGCGGCGGCGCTGCCGAGGGGGACGACGGGGACGTCGGTGTGGCCGCTCGTGACGGTGGGCCAGGTGTGCTCGGGGGTGGGGAGCTGGGTGTCGCCGTCTTCGGGGTCGGCGGGGGTCTCGGTCTCGGGGGTCTCGGTGCCGGGGGTTCCGGTTTCGGGCGTCTCCGTGCCCGGTGTTTCGGTGCCGGGCGTTTCGGTGCCGGGCGTTTCGGTTTCGGGCGTCTCGCTCGCGTCGTCGGCCGAGCACCCGATCACGGCGGCACCGTCGACGGAGCAGTGCTCCGGCAGGGCACCGGCGGCGTTGAGCAGGTACAGCGGCACCTCGACCGTCGAGCCCGGTTCGAGCGTTCCCGAGGGCGCGATCCGCACGTGGGTGCCGTCCGTCGCCATGTCGACCCGGGCGCCGAGGCGGTTGTGCACCATCCCCGTCGCCAGGTCGAACTCGACGGACGGCGAGGCCGGAGTCGCCCCGGTGTTGTGGAACGTGAACACCACGTCCGTGACGGCGGAGGAGACGACCGTGGTGCGGAGGGACGCGGTGACGTCAGGGGAGGGTGCGGCCTGCGCGGCTGCCGGGACGAGGACCGTGCCGAACACGGTCGAGGCGAGGACGGGTCCACAGGTGCCGATGCGCGCGGCGCGGCGGGAGGTGGGGGAGAGCGGGGTCATGACGACTCCTTCGGTCGGGACAGGGCCGCCGGGAGCCTGTCACGGGCCGTCCGCCGCGGGACGTCTCCGATCGGTGACACTGCGTGGTCCTGGGGTGGGGGCGTTCCGCCCGCTCGCGCTCCGGGAGGCCCGCCCGCGCTGCCGGCGTCGCCTGCGTCCGCTCGTCGGCCGTCCGGGGTGTGGACCTGGTGGGTGCGCGAGCGGGCGGAACACCAGGGCTCGGCGGCGTGGTGCCCTGGCATTCCGCCCACTCGCGCTCCGGGGTGGGGGCGTCCCGTTCGTGAGTGCGCGGGTGGGTACGAGCGGGCGGAACACCAGGGGTCGGCGGCGCGCTGCCCTGGTGTTTCGCCCACTCGCGCTCCGCGAGGCGTCCGTTCGTGCGGTGCCTCGGCATTCCGCCCGCTCGCGCGAGGGAGCGCGAGCTCCCGCTCGGCGCGCGTCAGGTGCGCGGACGGACGGGAGGCCCGTCACCCGCCCGTCGGACGTGTGACGGGCCTCCCGTCGGTCGCGCTGGTACGCCCGAGACCGACGTGCGGTCCTGCTGGGCGCCACCGGTCAGGCGTGCAGCGCCGTGTTCAGCTGGATCCCCTCGCCCTTCCGCTGCAGCGCCTCGACCGCACCGGTCAGGGAGTTGCGACGGAACAGGATGTTCGGCACGTCCGACAGCTCGGAGGCCTTCACGGTGCGCGGGGTGCCGTCGGGGTTCGGGGCCGCTCCCACCAGGTGGACCTTGGTGCCCGCGGTGACGTACAGCCCGGCCTCGACCACGGAGTCGTCGCCGAGGGAGATGCCGAGTCCGGCGTTCGCACCGAGCAGGGCCCGCGCGCCGAGTCGGACGCGGTGGGTGCCGCCGCCGGAGAGCGTCCCCATGATCGACGAACCGCCGCCGACGTCGGTACCCTCGCCGACGACGACGCCCTGGGACACGCGGCCCTCGATCATCGCGTTGCCGAGGGTGCCGGCGTTGAAGTTGACGAAGCCCTCGTGCATGACCGTGGTGCCCGGCGCCAGGTGGGCGCCGAGGCGGACGCGGTTGGCGTCGCCGATCCGGACCCGGTCCGGGACGACGTAGTCGAGCAGGCGCGGGAACTTGTCGATCGCGTGCACGGCGATGCCGGCGCGCTGCAGGCCCGGACGCAGTCGTGTCAGGGAGTCGGGGTGCACCGGGCCGGCATTCGTCCACGCGACGATCGGCAGGTGGCCGAAGACGCCGTCGAGCGAGATCTCGTTCGGGCGCACGTGCAGGTGGCTCAGCAGGTGCAGGCGCAGGTACGCGTCCGGTGTGCTGGCGGGAGCGTCGTCGATGGCGATCTCGACGGTGGTCGTCTCGATGCGGACGTCGCGGCGGGGGTCGTCGCCGACGGCCGCGGTGAGCTCGGTCGGGACCGCGGCATCGGCCGGCAACGACCCGAGGTGCGTCGCGGGGAACCAGGTGTCGAGCACGGTGCCGTCGGCGGCGATCGTCGCGAGGCCGTGACCCCAGGCGTGCGTGGGGCGGGGCGGGGCTGGCTGCGGAGTCGTCTCGGTCACCCTCCGAGGGTACCGAGCGGCCCGTCCGGGAGACCGTCCACCCGGACTCCTGTGGAGAACACCGACCGGAGCAGGACTCGTCAGGAGAACTCCGACCGGAGCAGGAAGGGAGGAGAACGGACGACGGGAACCGACCTGTGGGCCTGTGCAGAACCGCCGACCTGCGGGGAACGATCGGTAGGCTGCCCGCATGCCGCAGCCGCTCGACCTCTCTGCCTCGTCCATCGACATCACCCGCGCGATCTGCGACATCGAATCGGTGTCCGGCAACGAAGGCGCGCTCGCCGACGCGATCGAGGCCGCCCTCGCCACGCTCGACCACCTCGACGTGGTCCGCGACGGGGACGCCATCGTCGCCCGCACGCAGCTCGGCCGTGACCGCCGGGTGGTCATCGCGGGTCACATCGACACGGTGCCGCTCAACGACAACCTGCCGACCGAGTTCCGCACCGCGGACGACGGCACCGAGATCCTCTGGGGCCGCGGGACGGTCGACATGAAGGCCGGTTGCGCGGTGCAGCTCAAGCTCGCCGTGGACCTGGTCGCGCCGAACGTCGACGTGACCTGGGTCTTCTACGACCACGAAGAGGTCAGCGACGCACTGAACGGCCTGGGGCGTCTGGCCCGCACACGGCCGGAGCTGCTCGCCGGTGACTTCGCGATCCTGGGGGAGCCGTCGGGAGCGCAGATCGAGGGCGGCTGCAACGGCAACCTCCGCGCCGAGGTCCGCACGTCCGGCAAGCGCAGCCACAGTGCGCGCAGCTGGATCGGCGACAACGCGATCCACAAGACCGCCCCGATCCTTGCCACCCTCGCCGCGTACGAGCCGCGCACCGTGACGGTGGACGGCCTCGAGTACCGCGAAGGACTCAACGCCGTCGGCATCTCGGGCGGCATCGCCGGCAACGTGATCCCGGACGAGGCGATGGTCCACGTCAACTACCGCTTCGCACCCTCGCGCTCCGCCGACGAAGCGGTGGCGCACATCCGCGAGCTGTTCGACGGCTACGACGTGACGATCGTCGACCTGGCCGCCGGTGCCCGCCCGGGCCTCGACGCCCCGCTCGCGCAGCAGTTCGTCGCCGCTGTCGGCGGCCCCGAACCCCGCCCGAAGTACGGCTGGACCGACGTCGCCCGCTTCTCGGCGCTCGGCGTGCCGGCGGTCAACTACGGCCCCGGCGAGCCGGTGTTCGCGCACCACGACGACGAGCAGGTGCCCGTCGCCCAGATCACGGCCGTCGAGGACGGACTGCGGCGGTGGCTGACGGCGTGACCACCGCCTCCTGGGCCGCGCAGCGTGCACGGTCGTCAGGAGCGGCGTTGACGTGGGTGGTCGTCCGGTGGCGGCTGCTGCCCTGGTGGTTGCGGATCACCGTCGTCTACACGCTCTCCCGCGTCGTGACGACGGTGCTGATGACCGGCTTCGCCCAGATCCAGACCGCGAACTCGTTCACGGTGCAGCGCCCGTCGTACCTGTCGTTCGCGTCGATCTGGGACGGCGCCTGGTACCGGGTGATCGCGGCGTCCGGCTACCCGTCGACGCTGCCGGTGGACGCGGCGGGGCACGTGACCGAGAACGCGTGGGCGTTCATGCCCGCGTACCCGTTCACGGTGCGGGCGCTCATGACGGTCACGGGTGCCTCGTTCGAGCTCGTCGCCGTCGCGGTGTCGCTGCTCGCCGGCTGGGGTGCGGCGCTGGTCTTCCGTCGGCTGATGGGGCGGTTCCTCGACCCGGCGAGGGCGACCTTCGCCACGGTGCTGTTCTGCTTCGCGCCGGTCTCGGTGATGTTCCAAGTGGCCTACGCCGAGGCGATGGGGCTGCTGCTCCTGCTGGTGGCGCTGCTGCTCCTGGTGCAGCGGCGGTACTGGGCGATGCTGCCGGTGGTCCTGCTGCTCGGCATCACCCGTCCCACCGGTCTGGCGTTCGCCCTGCTGATGAGCCTGTTCGTCGTCGTCGGGGTGTGCCGTCCGGCCTGGCTGCGGATGCCCGAGCGACTGACGCTGCGGACGGCCGTGCCCCCGGCGGTCGTCGCGGTGGTGTCCGGCCTGGTCGGTCTGGCCTGGCCCGCCATTGCCTGGGCCGCCACCGGTGTGCCCCGCGCGTACACCGACACCGAGCTCGCCTGGCGGTCGTCCTACATCGGCTGGGGCGAGCTCGTGCCGTTCGCCCCGTGGGTGCAGGGGTTCGGGTGGTGGTTCCACCAGCCGGCAGGCACGATCCTGCTCGTCGTGGTGCTCGTCGGCTTCGTGGCCGTGGTGTTCCAGCCGGCTGCTCGGCGCATCGGACTCGAGCTGCGGCTCTGGGGCCTGGCCTACCTGGTCTACCTGCTGGCGGTCTTCTTCCCGCAGTCCAGCACGTGGCGGATCCTGCTACCGATCGCCCCGCTGCTCGGCGTCGTCGCCCTGCCCCGATCGCGGGTCTACCGGGTCTCGATGGTGGTCCTGGCAGTCGTCCTGCAGTGGACCTGGCTGTACTACTGCTGGTGGGTGGACGGGTACGACTGGACCCCGCCGTGACCCGTCCGGCTGTCCACGGCGAACACCCCCGAGCTGGGCGGTTTCGCAGTCACGCCTGTCTACGGGATAATGGCCCCTGTTCGTACTGCACGAAAGGGGACATCTGATGGCAGCAATGAAGCCGAGGACCGGCGACGGGCCGATGGAGGCTGTCAAGGAGGGTCGACTCATCATCGTGCGGGTTCCGCTCGAAGGTGGAGGCCGCCTGGTGGTCTCGGTCAACGACGCCGAGGCCAAGGAACTCCACGACGCACTGGCAGAGGTCGTCTCGGCCTAGTTCGTCGACGCACCACCACGGAAGGCCCGGGACGCGTACGTCCCGGGCCTTCCGTGCGCCTGCCGGCCCGTCCCTGTGCGCCTGCCGGCCCGTCCCCGTGCGCCTGCAGGCCGGTTCCGTCCGCGGGGTGGTCGCGTCGCACGGCGGACTGGAGGCTGTCGGTCCCGCCCGGCATGATGGGTCACGTGCCCCGCGACCGCGTCCGCAACCAGCCGGTCCGCCGCATCGAGGAGTACCTCGACCCGGACCCGATGCCGCGCGACGAGTGGCCGGCGACGCTCGCCCCGGTGGGGCAGCTCCTCGACGACGGCCTCGAACTCGGCCCGGTGACGGTCCTGGTGGGCGAGAACGGCGTCGGGAAGTCGACGCTGGTCGAGGCGATCGCGCTGGCGTTCGGCATGGCCCCGGAGGGCGGATCGACCGGGTCCGGGCACACGACACGCCCGTCCGAGTCGGATCTCTGGCGACACATCCGACTGGTCCGCGACTTCGGCGCAGCACGCAGCGGGTTCTTCCTGCGCGCCGAGACCATGCACGGCTTCTTCACCTACCTGGAGCAGAACCCGAACCCCAAGCGTGCCGAGCCGCAGTTCCACGAGCGCAGCCACGGGGAGTCGTTCCTGGACTTCGTCATCGACCGGGCGCGGTGGCCCGGGCTGTGGCTGCTCGACGAACCCGAGTCGGCGCTGTCGTTCTCGGGCTGTCTGGCGCTGATCGCGCTCCTGCAGTCCATCGTCGAGGACGGCGTCGGGCAGGTGATCCTGTCGACGCACTCGCCGGTGCTCGCCGCGTTCCCGGACGCCACCGTGCTGGAGGTCGGCGAGTGGGGCATCCGGCGGAGCGACTGGGCAGACCTGGACCTCGTGCGGAACCAGCGTGCGTTCCTGGAGGCCCCGGAACGGTACCTGCGGCACCTGGGGTGAGTCGCGCCTCCCGGCCGGCACGCCGGGGACCAGGGTCAGTCGGTGAGCTTCGTCATCTGCAGCAATCCGTCGCCGGCGGGGGACAGGGCGCTGCGGACCGCACCGGAGGTCGACACCTCGGTCAGGAGCAGCCGGAAGTCGGTCGTCGCCCGGTCGCGCTTGACCGGGTCCGCGACCTTGCCGCGCCACAGGGCGTGCGGGACGAGGACGGTGCCGCCGGTCTTCGCCAGCCGCAGCCCGTGCTCGACGTACTCGATGACGTGTTCCGGGTCGGCGTCGATGAGGACGACGTCGTACGATGCGTCGTTCATCCGCGGCAGGACCTGCGCCGCACGGCCCGGGATCAGGCGGACCCGTCCGGGTGCGGTGCCGGCGGCGAGGAAGGCGTCGCGGGCGTCCTGCTGGTGGTCGATCTCGACGTCGATCGTCGTCAGGGTCGCATCCGGTGCACCTGCCAGGAGGTACAGGCCGGAGACGCCCAGTCCGGTGCCGATCTCGATGATGCTCGTCGCGCGCGAGGCGGCGGCGATCACGCTCATCTGCGCACCGATGGCGGGTGAGACGGCTTCGACCCCGAGTTCGAGGGAGCGCTCACGAGCACGGGCGACACCATCGGGTTCGGAGACGATGTCCTCCGCGAACTTCCAGTTCGAGTCTTTCTCTGACACGCACACTCCTCGTCGGTCAACTCTACGGGTGACTCGTCGACTCCACGCGTTAGGCTCGCTCCCGTGAACATCCAGCTCGACAAGATCCTGCTCATCGGGATCATCGCCGTGCTGTTGCTCGGGCCGCAGCGGCTGCCCGTGTACGCCCAGAAGCTCGCCGACTTCGTCAAGGCGGTCCGCCGGTTCGCGGACACCGCCAAGGACCGGATGCGCGAGGAGATGGGCCCCGACTTCGACGACGTCGACTGGCAGAAGCTGGACCCGCGGCAGTACGACCCGCGTCGGATCATCCGCGACGCCCTGCTGGACTCCCCGTCCTCCGGCGCCGAGGCGGCTGCGGCCGCCGCGACCGTGACGGCGGCGAAGGTCCGGGCGCCCGCGCCGATCGTGCCGCTGGCCGCCGGCGAAGCCGCACCGTACGACGCCGAAGCGACCTGACGCTGACCCGACCGGACCCGACGCCGAGGCGACAGACGCCGACCGTCAGGACAGCGACAGTCCGAGCTTCCGGCCGGCCAGCCCGCGACCCATCGCGGTGAGCCGGTCCGCCACCGCGTCGAGTGCGACCGCTGCGGCGTCCGTCGGGTCACCCAGGACGACCGGGAGGCCCGCATCACCCCCGGCACGCAGCGGCACCGAGAGCGGCACCCGGCCGAGCACCGGCACGGGGGCGTCCTGCCCGCGGGAGAGCCGCCGAGCGGTCTCGTCGCCGCCGCCCTCGCCGAAGAGGTGCAGCACGCTGCCGTCCGGCTGCACGAGCCCCGCCATGTTCTCGACGACGCCGATCACCCGCTGACCGGTCTGCCGGGCGACGATCCCGCTCCGCTCGGCCACGTCTGCCGCAGCCGCCTGCGGGGTGGTGACGACGAGGACCTCGGCGTGCGGCAGCAGCTGGCCGACGGAGATCGCGACGTCGCCGGTGCCGGGCGGCATGTCGAGCAGGAGCACGTCGAGGTCGCCGAACCACACGTCGGAGAGGAACTGGTTGACGGTCCGGTGCAGCATCGGCCCACGCCAGGACACCGCCGTGGAGACGTCGTCGACGAACATGCCGATCGAGACGACCTTCACCTCGTGGGCGACCGGCGGCAGGATCATGCTGTCGACGCGGGTCGGGCGTGGCGCCACACCGTGCTCGTCGGTCAGGCCCATCAGGCCGGGGATGCTGAAGCCGTGCACGTCGACGTCGACGATGCCCACGCGCTGCCCGCGGCGGGCGAGGGCGACCGCCAGGTTCGCCGTCACCGTGGACTTGCCGACGCCGCCCTTGCCGCTCGTCACCGCGATCACGCGGGTCAGCGAGTCCGGGGTGAACTGGACGCCCTTCGGCCGGCCCTCGCGCAGCCGCTCCGTGAGGGCACGACGCACGGCGGGGTCCATCACGGACACGTCGACGTCGACCGCCGCGACACCCGCGACGGAACCTGCGGCGGCCCGGACGTCCCGTTCGATGGTGTCGGCGGCCGGGCACCCCACGATCGTGAGCTGCAGGTCGACGCGCACCGAGCCTCCCGGCTGGACGTCGACGCCACGGATCATGTCGAGCTCGGTGACGGGGCGGCGGATCTCCGGGTCGATGACGCGGCCGAGCGCAGCGAGGACCGCCGTGCCGAGCGCGTCCTCCGGGTGGGAGGCGTCAGCCACGCGTCACCGAACGGTCGTGGCCGCGGTCACGGCCACGGTCGTGCACCTGGCTGCGCGCGCGGTCCCGCTCGCGGTCGTCCAGTTCGTCGAGGTCCTCGGGGTCGCCGTCACGGCGGTCGAGTTCCTCGAGCAGGGACCGCAGTTCGGCGCGGATGAAGTCCTTCGACGCCATGTCGCGCATCGCCAGGCGGAGGGCGACGACCTCGCGGGCGAGGTACTCGGTGTCGGCCAGGTTCCGCTCGGCGCGCTGCCGGTCCTGCTCGAACTGCACGCGGTCGCGGTCGTCCTGCCGGTTCTGCGCGAGCAGGATCAGCGGCGCCGCGTACGAGGCCTGCAGCGACAGCACGAGGGTCAGCGCGGTGAAGCCGATCGCGGCGGAGTCGAACTGCCACGACTTCGGCGTCAGGGTGTTCCAGCCCATCCAGAGCACGCAGAAGAGCGTCAGACCGATGAGGAACCAGGGGGTGCCCATCGCGCGTGCGATGCCCTCGGTCGCACGACCGAACGCGTCGCCACGACCCCGGCGCCGGGTCGGCAGGACGCGGGTGCGCATGCCCTTGGGGGAGTCGAGACGTTCCTCGGGTCGTTCCCTGCGGTTCTCATCCGTGCGTGCCACGAGTCGTCCTCCTTCCCGGGGTGACCGGTGCTCTGCGGGTCAGTGAGCGTGGGCGCGAGACCGCGCCGGGGTTGGCGTCGGCCTCGTCCTGACTGCGCCAGTCGTCCGGCAGGACGTGATCGAGGACGTCGTCGATGGTCACCACCCCGACGAGTCGGTGGGCGTCGTCGACCACGGGGACGGACAGGAGGTTGTAGGTCGCCATCACGCGCGTCACCTCGGCGGCACTCGCGTCCACCTTCACCGGTTCCGTCTGCTGGTCGATCAAGGTACCGAGGCGCTCGTTCGGCGGGTACCGCAGCATCCGCTGGAAGTGCACCAGGCCGAGGAAGCGTCCGGTCGGCGGCTCGTACGGCGGCAGCGTCACGCAGACCGCGGCGCCGAGCACCGGGGCGAGTTCGTGGCGGCGGACGAGTGCGAGGCCCTCCGCGACGGTCGAGTCTGCGGACAGGATCACCGGCTCGGTCGTCATCAGGCCACCGGCGGTGTCCGGCTCGTACTCGAGCAGCATCCGGACGTCCTGCGCCTCTTCCGGCTCCATGAGCTCGAGGAGGGCCTCACTGCGCTCGTCCGGCAGCTGTGCCAGGAGGTCGGCGGCGTCGTCGGGCTGCATCTGGTCGAGGACGTCGGCGGCGCGGGAGTCGCGGAGCGCCGAGAGGATCTCGATCCGCTCCTGGTCCGGCATCTCCTCGAGCACGTCGGCGAGGCGGTTGTCGGGCAGTTCCTCGGCGACCTCGAACCGACGCTCGGACGGCAGGTCGAGCAGGGTCGAGGCGAGGTCGGCGGGCAGCAGGTCCGAGTAGGCGGCGATCACGTGCTCGGCGGACTGGGACTCACCGGGCAGCTCGTCCTCGGTGACCTCGTTCCAGGCGGCGAACGTGGTCGGGCCCTTGCCGAACGGGGACGGCGTGGTCTTCGGCTTGCGCAGGAAGAGCTGCGCGACGGACCAGTCGCCCTGGCCGTGGTCCTCGATCGCGACGTCCTCGATGGTCGCGCGGATCTGCTCCTTCTTGATGAGCACCTTGCGGCCGAGGATCTCCGCGATCACCCGGACCTCGCCACCGCGCTGCTCGAAGCGGCGCATGTTGACCAGGCCCGTCGTGATGACCTGCCCGGCGCCGATCGAGGTGATCCGGCCGATGCTGACGAAGATGCGGCGCTTGCCGGGGACCTCGACGATCAACCCGACGACCTGCGGGGCATCGACCCGGCGGTAGACGACCAGGACGTCCCGGACCCGACCCACCCGATCGCCCGCGGGGTCGAAGACGGAGCACCCGGCCAAGCGGGCGACGAAGACCTTCGAGGCGCTCACCCTTCCAGCGTAGTCGTTCGCCCCGGCGCACTCGCCGCGCCTTCCCTGGTGGTTCTCGTGTGATCGCAAGGAGCCCGGTGGATGATGACTGTGTGAGCACTCAGAGCCCCTTCGGCGGCCGCACGGCACAGGCGTTCCCCACGCTGCCCCGCGGTGACGTCCTCGGCACCTACGACAGCTACCCCGAAGCACAGCGCGTGGTCGCGAAGCTCGCCGAGGCGGACTTCCCGGTCGCGAAGCTCGCCATCGTCGGCAACGACCTGAAGACCGTCGAACGCGTCACCGGCAAGATGACGTACGGTCGCGCGGCCCTCGCTGGCGCCCTGTCCGGCCTCTGGCTCGGGTTCTTCTTCGGCATCGTCCTGACCCTGTTCTCACCTTCGGCCGGCGGCCTCTTCGCTGCCGCCGCGGTCATCGGTGCCGGCTTCGGCATGCTGTACGGCATCGTCTCGTTCGCCATCACGAAGCGTCAGCGGGACTTCACGAGCGTCCACCAGGTCCTCGCCACGAACTACCAGATCGTCGTCGAGCCGCAGCTCTCCGGACAGGCCCAGCGCATCCTCGGGCAGGCGGGCGCGATCCAGCACACGTCGTGGGACCAGCCGGGTGCGGGCAGCGCGAAGCAGGGCGGCCAGCCGGGTCAGTACGGCCAGCAGGGCCAGGTCGGGCAGTACGGTCAGCAGGGCCAGATGGGGCAGCAGCCGTGGCGTCCGAGCTCCCCGCAGGGCGGCCCGGGCCAGGGCGGCGCGACTCCGGGGCGTCCGCCGCAGTACGGGGAGTACGGCCAGCAGGGCCAGGCGCCGCAGGGCCAGCCGCCGCAGGGTCAGCCGGGTCAGTACGGTCAGCCGGCCGGGTCTCCCCGGTACGGGCAGCAGGCGCCCCAGGGTCAGCCGGTACAGGGGCAGCCGCCGCAGGGCTCGCCGTACGGCGGGCACGCCACCCCGCACCAGCAGCCGGGCTCCGGCTCACCGGCGGCGCCGACACCGGACGGCCGTCCCCGCTACGGCACGAACGACGGCCCCCGCTACGGCGCCGACGACGACTCCACCCGTCGGACTCCCGACGACACTGCTCGCCGCGACACGACGGGAGGCCCGCGGTACGGCACGAACGACGGTGCGGCCCGCGACGCCTCCGGTGACCGTGGTGCGAACCCGCCCCAGCGTCCCGAGGGCACGACACCGCGCTACGGCACGAACGAGGGTGGCCCCCGTGCCGCGTCGACCACGGACGGCGCCGGGTCCGCGACCGAGCGGCCGGACGCCGCGCCGCGCTTCGGCACGACCGACGGCCCCCGCTACGGGGAACGGGCGACCAGCCCCGAGCCCGAGCAGCAGCCCACGGACGAGTCGACGACGGACGGACCCGAGACACCTCGCCGGGAGGACGGACACCGCGACTGAGCGCGGCCGGCGACACAGATGACGACGGGGGGGGCCCCCCCCGGGGGGGGCGGGGGGCCCCCGCGGGGGGGGCGGGGGGGGGGGGGGGGGGGTGGGGGGGGCGGGCCGGGGGGGGGGGGCCCCCCCGGGGGGCCCGGGGGGCGGGGG
>NZ_JARUXD010000055.1:0-23582 GCF_030433875.1 Curtobacterium sp. PsM8
GGGGGGGGGGGGGGGGGGGGGGGGGGGGGGGGGGGGGGGGGGCCCCCCCCCCCCCGGCTCGTCGTCACTCCTTGGCGAGTGCTGCGTCCATCTTCTGGGCGAGTTCCTTCGCGACCTGGTCGACCGGCTCCGAGCCGTCGAACGCGCTCGGGAGCAGGTTCGTCTCGAGGGTGTTCCACGCGGCGGTGTTCTTCGACACCGGCAGCGGCTTGGCGTACTCGACCGCGTCGAGGAAGACCTGCAGGTCGGCGTCCGGCATGGTCTTCGTGAAGGCGTCCTGCGTGCCCGTGTAGGCGGGGATGACCGCACCCATGTCGCCCTGCTGCTGCTGGGCGGGCTTGCTGGCCAGGTACGCCTGGAGTGCCTGCGCGGCGGCCTTGTCCTTCGAGCCCTCGGCGACGACGTTCGAGACGCCGTGGATGACCGTGGCCTGCTCCTTGCCCTTCGGCAGCGGGTAGGCGACGACGTCCTTCTCGATGTCGGAGCCGATCAGCGCGGAGCGGAACCAGCTGCCGCCCTGGTACATCGCGACCTTGCCGGAGGTGAACCACTGGTCTGCGGTGGTGTCGGTCAGCTGCTTGATCGAGGGCGAGGCGCCGGACTTGATGAGGTCGGTCCAGTAGGCCAGCCCGGCTTCGGCGGCCTTCGAGTCGTACTCCGACTTCTCGCCGTCGATGACCGAGCCGCCGGCCTGGAAGATCGTGTCGTAGTAGGTCGTCTGGCCGTCCATGCCGGCCGCGGCACCGTAGGCGCCGTCGGACTTCAGCTTCTGGGAGAGCTCGGCGCCGGTCTTCTGGAAGTCGCTCCAGGTCCAGTCCTTCGACGGCATGGCGACGCCGGCCTTCTCGAACAGGGCCTTGTTCATCCAGACGCCGATCGTGTCGAAGTCCTTCGGGACGCCGTACTGGGTGCCGTCGTACGTGTACAGCTTGTTGAGCGCTGCCGAGTAGTTGTCCGGGTCGATCGCACCGGACTTCACCTCGTCCGTGATCGGGGCGATCTTGCCGTTGGCTGCGTACAGCTGGAAGTTCGGGCCGTTCATCCAGAACAGGTCGGGCAGCGTGTTGCTCGAGCCCTGCGTCTGCAGCTTCGTGAAGTAGCTGGCGTACGGGGTGACGTCGACGTTGACCTTGATGTCGGGGTACTCCTCGTTGAACCCCTTGATGTTGGCCTTGATGGCCTTCACCTGGTTCTGGTCCCAGACGGCGTACGTCAGGTTCGCCTTGGTGTCCTTCGCGACCTCGCCGGAGCCGCCGGAGCTGCCGGAGCTGCCGGAGGACGAGGTGCTGCAGCCGGCGAGCAGCGCGACGGCGCTGACAGCGGCGGCGAGACCGAGCAGTGCGCGGCGGCGGCCGTGGCCCGGGCGGGCGGTCGGAGCGGTCATCGGGTGGTCCTTTCGGGAACGTCGTCGCGGTCGGGAGTGGTCGCGAAGTGTCGGAGGGTGGCCTCGGGGAGGGGCGGCACGTCGATGGGGACCGAACCGTTGCGGAGCGAGCGGGTGGCGAGTGCCCCGGCGGCGACCGCGGCGCGGGCCGCGATCGGGGACAGGGTGGTGGGCTCGCCGAACGCCAGCGAGCGGAGGAACTCGGTCATGGTGAGCAGGTCGGCGTCGGCGTGGCCGTCCTCGACGCCGTCGATCGGGTACTCGACGTCCCCGGCGACGTCCCAGTTGCGGCGGTGGTTCCAGACCTTGACCACGCCACCACCGGTGTCCCCGATGTTCTCGAGACGCCCGTGGGTGCCGATGACCGTGTAGTTCCGCCAGTAGTCGGGCGTGAAGTGGCACTGCTCGTAGCTGGCCTGCACGCCGTTCTCGAGCGTCATCATGACCATCGACACGTCCTCGACGTCGACGACCGGGTTCAGGCCGGTCTGCTCGGCGGGCGGCCAGTTGTCGAACGAGAACCAGTCGGTCATGAGCTCGTCGCTGCGGTCGCGGCGGTCGGTGACGTCCCCGTAGACGGAGAGCGATCCCATGCCGACGACCCGGCTGGTGTAGGCGCCGGCGAGGGCGTGCACGACGTCGAGGTCGTGGCTGGCTTTCTGCAGCAGGAGCGAGTTCACCCGGCTGCGGTCGGCGTGCCAGTCCTTGAAGTAGTAGTCACCGCCGTTGCCGACGAAGTGGCGGACCCAGACGGCCTTCACCTCGCCGATCTCGCCGCGGGCGATCACGTCGCGCATCAGGCGGACGACGGCCGCGTGCCGGAAGTTGTGGCCGACGTAGAGCGGGGTGCCGGTCTCGGCGGCGGTGTTGAGGACCGCGTCGGCGTCCTCGACCGTGATGGCGAGGGGCTTCTCGAGGTAGACGGCGATGCCCGCGCGGAGCAGGTCGATCGCGATCTCGGCGTGGGTCCAGTCCGGGGTGGTGACGATGGCGGCGTCCACGAGGTTCGGGGCGCCGTCGGTGCCGATAAGTGCGCGGTGGCCGTCGACCACCGTGGCGTCGGGCCAGGCCTCGGCGGCGCGCTGGCGGCCGGGTCCGGTGACGTCGGCTGCGGCCACGATCCGGGCGTCGACCCCGTCGGCGTCGAGTCCGGCGGCGGCGACGTGGTTCGCGATGTAGGACCGCTGGCCGATGCCGACCACGCCGACTCGGAGTGTGCGCGTGCTCGTGATGCTCATCTCGCTCCCTTGCGTGATTGTGACGGCCATGATGCCAAATCGATCATGAATGCACAATATGCGCTCACGGATCGCTCACGGAAGTGAGATGCGAGGGTTTAACACGCCGGTAACGTGACGGCGCTCGGACGGGAGGCACGGGGTGCGTCCCCGGGGCCGGCCCGGCTGCCGACGCGGCTCGCCCGGGCACCCCGTACGGGCCGCCCCGTGTGGCGTGCGGGCCGGCGGTCAGTCGGCGACGACGAGCTCCACGCCGGCGGCGGCCAGGTCCGCGACGAACCGTGCCGGGACGTCCCGGTCCGTGACGAGCACGTCGATGCGGTCGAGCGGGCAGATCCGGGCGAAGGTGGAACGCTCGATCTTCGTCGAGTCGGCGACCACGATCACTCGACGCCCGACCGAGGCGAAGTGTCGACTGACCTCGGCCTCGCCCTCGTGCATCGTCGTGGCCCCGTACTGCCCGGTCAGCCCGTCGACGCCGAGCACGACGACGTCCAGGGCGAACTCGTCCAGCGTGTCCCGGACCAGCGGCCCGATCAACTCGTAGGACTGCCGGCGTGCGACTCCGCCGGTGACGACGATCTTCACGTTCGCCCGGACCGACAGCTCGTACCCGATGTTCAGCGCGTTCGTGACGATGGTGATGCCGTACTCGCCGTCCGCGCGGATGAAGCGCTCGCTCTTGCCGAGCTCCCGTGCCACCTCGGTCGTGGTCGTCCCGCCGTTCAGGCCGACGGTGTCCCCGGGGGCCACGAGTGCGGCGGTCGCGCGGGCGATCGCGGTCTTCGCCTCGGCCTGCCGCGCGATCTTGTACTGCAGCGGCAACTCGTAGCCGGCGCCGAGGGCAGCGGCGCCGCCGTGGGTCCGGGTGACCAGCCGCTGGTCGGCGAGGGTGGCGAGGTCGCGGCGGGCGGTGGCGGCGGAGATCCCGAGCTCGTCCCCGATCTCGGTGATCGAGACGTTGCCGCGGTCGCTCACCAACTCGAGGAGGGCGTTGAGCCTCTGCTGCGGGGTCATGGCGTCATCCTACGGGCGCTCCTCCGGCGCGTGGATGATCGGAAATGACGTTTTGCACTTGCATCGAGCACGATCGATCGTCATGCTGGCCGGTATCCGATCACCAAGGATCGGTCCGACCGGAAGGACACCATGTCCGACACCTTCGTGGGCGACGAGCTGGCATCGCAGCCGGCCTCCTGGCGCTCCGCGGCGGCACTGCTGCCCTCGTTCACCGACGTCCTGCCCCAGCCCGGCGAGCGCGTCGCCGTCATCGGCTGCGGCACGAGCTGGTTCATCGCGATGAGCTACGCCGTCGCCCGTGAGTCGGCCGGCCTCGGGCAGACCGACGCCTTCGCCGGCTCCGAGTACCCCGCCGACCGGCAGTACGACCGCGTCGTCACCATCTCGCGCTCCGGCACCACCACCGAGATCATCGACCTGCTGCGCGCCCTGCCGACCCAGCGCACCGTGCTCGTCACGGCCGTGCCGGACAGCCCCGCCGCCGCGGACGCCGACGACGTCGTCGCGCTGCCGTTCGCCGACGAGCGCTCGGTCGTGCAGACCCGCTTCGCCACCACCGCGCTCGCACTGCTCCGTGCCTCGCTCGGCGAGGACGTCGAGGCACTGGCCGTCCAGGCCGAGACCGCGCTGACGCTGCCGATCGACGACCTGCTCGACGCCGAGCAGGTCACGTTCGTCGGCCGTGGCCCCGCCGTGGGCCTGACGTTCGAAGCCGCCCTGAAGACCCGCGAGGCCGCACAGTTCTGGGCCGAGTCGTACCCGGCGATGGACTACCGCCACGGTCCGATCGCGATCGCACAGCCCGGTCGCCTGGTCTGGTCGCTCGGCCCCGTGCCGGACGGCCTGGCCGACGAGGTCGCCGCCACCGGTGCCCGCCTGGTGCACCACGACCTCGACCCGCTCGCCGGACTCGTCGTCGTGCACCGCTTCGCCGTCGCCCTCGCCGAGCGCCGCGGTCTCGACCCGGACCACCCGCGCTCGCTCACCCGTTCAGTCATCCTCACCTGATGGCCGCGCGCGGGGCAGTGCTCGGGGTCGACGTCGGCGGCACGGGTACCAAGGCCCGACTGACCGGCGCGGACGGACGGGTGCTCGACGAGCAGCGCGTCCCGACCCCGCGTGACGACCCCGCTGCGGAGTCCCTCGCCGTCGTCGTGGCCGAGCTCGCGGTGCACGCGCGCTCGGTCGCCCGACAGCAGGGGACGACCCTCGACGCCGTCGGCCTGGTCGTCCCCGGCGTGGTCGACGAGGCCGCCGGTCGCTCGGTGCTGTCGGTGAACCTCGGTTGGCAGGACGTCCCGGTCCGCCAGCGGGTCGCCGAGGCACTCCGGGCGACGGGCACCGACGTCCCCCTCGCCTTCGGCCACGACGTCCGCGCAGGAGCCCTCGCGGAGGTGCAGTCCGGTGGCCTCGACCACGGCACGGTCGCGTTCGTGCCGGTCGGCACCGGGCTCGCGAGCGCCCTGGTCGTCGACGGCCGGGTCGTCAGCGGTGACGGCTGGGCCGGCGAGATCGGCCAGGTGCGGATCCCCACCGGGCCGCACGCGGGCCTCCGGGTCGAGGAGGTCGCCTCGGCCGGTGCCGTCGCCCGCCGGAGCGGCGCCCCGTCCGCCCACGCCGCGATGCTCCGCGTCGTCGACGGCGACCCCGTCGCCCGCCGGGCGTGGGACGAGTGCGTGGCTGTCCTCGCCGACGCGCTCGCCTGGCTGACGGCGACCGCCGGCTGCCACACCCTGGTCATCGGCGGCGGGCTCGCGCAGTCCGGCCCGCTCCTGCTCGACCCCCTCGCCGTGACCCTGGCCGACCGTCTGGTGGGCGTCCGCGTCCCGACGCTGGTCGGCGCGCGGCACGGCGACGCTGCCGGTGCGATCGGCGCGGCCCTCCTCGCGCAGGGGCTGCTCGCCCGCGACCTGGAGCGCAACCACGACCTCGCCCACGACCACCCGAGGGCGGTGTCGGCGTGACGAAGCTCGTCCGCGCGCCCCGCGTCGTCACCGCCGCGGCCGACCTCACCGACGGCTGGATCGCGGTCACCGACGGCCGGGTCGCCGCGGTCGGCACCGGCCCGGCTCCGGACCACGACGCCGTGGTCGAGGCACCCGGCACCGTCGTGCCGGGCTTCGTCGACCTCCACGCGCACGGCGCCCTCGGCCACGACTTCGCCTCGTGCTCGGCGGACGAGGCCCGCGCCGCCGTCGCCCACCACGCCGACCGCGGGACGGCCCACCTGGTCGCCTCGATCGCGACCGGCACCGTGCCGGACACCGTCGCCGCGCTCCACCGGCTCCGCCCGCTCGTCGCCGACGGCACGCTCGCCGGGCTGCACCTCGAGGGCCCCTGGCTCGCCCCCGCACGCCGAGGCGCGCACGCCGCCGCCCTGCTGCACCCGCCGACCGCCGCCGAGGTCGAGCTCCTCGTCGACGCCGGCGGCCCCGCCCTCCGGATCGTCACGCTCGCCCCCGAACTCCCCGGCGCGGTCGACGCGGTCCGCCGACTCGTCGACGCCGGCGTGATCGCGGCGATCGGCCACACCGACGCCGACACCGAGCAGGTGCAGCGCGCGATCGACGCCGGAGCGACCCTCGTCACCCACCTCTTCAACGGCATGCCGCCGCTGCACCACCGCGAGCCCGGTCCGGTCGGGGTCGCCCTGACCGACGAGCGGCTGACCGTGGAGTGCATCGTCGACGGCCACCACCTCGACCCGGTCGCCGTCGGCCTGGTCCGCCGTGCCGCCGGCAGCCGCCTGGTGTTCGTCTCGGACGCGATGGCCGCCACCGGCTGCGCCGACGGGGCGTACCGGATCGCCGGCTCCGACGTCGTGGTCGAGGGCGGCGTCGCGATGCTCGCCGACGGGTCCTCGCTCGCCGGCAGCACGATCACGGTCGGCGACGCCGTCGCCCGGGTCCTCGCCGCCGGTTCCTCCGCCAGCGTGGACCCCGGTGCCGTCCGGGAGGCCGTGGCCGCCTCGTCCGTGCACGCTGCGGCCCTGCTCGGCCTGCGTCCACCCCTGTCGGTCGGGTCCCCCGCCGACCTCGTCGTCCTCGACCCGGCGGGCCGCCCCACCGTCCTGGAGGTCCCCGCGTGATCGTCGTCGTCACCCCGAACCCCGCCGTCGACGTCACCTACCGCGTCGCCGAGCAGACCGTCGGGGTCACCCAGCGCGTCCTGGAGGTCGTCCGTCGCCCGGGCGGGAAGGGCGTCAACGTCGCCCGGGTGCTCGCCGCCGCGGGCACGGCGACGACCTCGGTCCTGCCGCTCGGCGGGACGTCCGGGGCCTGGGTCGCCACGGCGCTCCAGCAGGACGGCCTGACGACCGCGCCCGTGCCGGTCGGCGGCGACACGAGGACCACCGTCACAGTCGTCGACGACCACGCGCATCCGACCATGTACGGCGAGCCGGGGCCCGTCGTCTCGACGGACGAGTGGGCGGCCGTGACCGATGCCGTCCGGACCGCCCAGCGGCACGCGACCGCGCTCGTCGTCTCCGGGTCGCTCCCCCGCGGCACCGACCCCGGCATGGTCTCGCCCTGGATCCGCGGCGCGGTCGACGCCGGGCTGCTCGTGGTCGCCGACCTGTCGGGTCCGGCGCTCCTCGGGGCCGCCGCCGCGGGCGCCACGGTCTGCAAGCCCAACCGCGAGGAACTGCTCGACGCCACGGGCGCGCCCGACGAACGCTCCGGTGCGCTCGACCTGCTCGCGCGCGGCGCCGGGGTCGTCGTCGTCTCCGCCGGCTCGTCGGGCATCACCGCGCACACCCGCGACGCCGTCGTTACCGTCCCCGCGGTGCCCGACGTGCACGGCAACCCCACGGGTGCCGGGGACGCGGCCACCGCCGGGCTCGTCCTCGCGCTGACGGCGTGGGGCCGCCGCCCGACCGCAACCCTCGCCCCAGCCGATCTCCGCCACGCCCTGGTCACCGCTGCCGCGTACGGCGCCGCCGCGGTCCTCCGCCCCGTCGCGGGCGAGGTCGACCTGGCCGCCGTCGACCGCTTCACCGCCCTGCTCGACCGAACCGGGAGCCCCACATGACCACCGCCCTCGCCCTGACCGGCCTCCTCGACTCCGCACGCACCGCCCGCCGCGGTGTCGGCGCGTTCAACGTCGTCCTGCTCGAGCACGCCGAGGCGATCGTCGCCGGCGCCGAGCGGGCCGGGCTGCCCGTGGTGCTGCAGGTCAGCGAGAACTGCATCCGCTACCACGGTGGCCTGACGCCCATCGTCACCGCGACCCAGGCCGTCGCCCGGGCCGCCGACGTCGAGGTCCTCGTGCACCTGGACCACATCGAGGACACCGCACTCGTGCACGCCGGCATCGACCTCGGTGTCGACTCGATCATGTACGACGGCTCGCACCTGGACTACGACGCCAACGTCACCGCGACGCGGGAGCTCGCCGACCGCTGCCACGCGGCGGGCATCGCGATCGAGGCCGAGCTCGGCGAGGTCGGCGGCAAGGACGGCGTGCACGCACCCGGGGTCCGCACCGACCCGTCCGACGCCGCGGCGTTCGTCGCCGCGACCGGGGTCGACGCCCTGGCGGTCGCCGTCGGGACGTCGCACGCGATGCAGACGCGGGAGGCGTCGGTCGATCGCGACCTCGTGGAACGGCTGCGGGCCTCCGTGCCGGTGCCCCTGGTGCTGCACGGATCCTCCGGGCTGTCCGACGAGGAGCTGCGGGGCGCGGTCCGTGCGGGCATGACGAAGATCAACATCTCGACGCACCTCAACGGGCTGTTCACCCGCGCGCTGCGGGACGTGCTCGACGAGCGACCGGACCTGGTCGACCCGCGCCGGTACGTGTCGGCGGGACGGGATGCGGTCGCGGTCGAGACCGCTCGACTACTCACGCTGCTCGCCGGGTAGCCGGGCGGTTCAGCCTCGGGTGTGGCTCGCCCAGAGCGCGGAGCGGCCCTTCCGGAGCACGACGTTGCCGTCCGACCCCATGCGCAGGGTCACCCCCGTGCCGCCCTTCCCGCCCGTACCGGTCGACCAGCGCCGGTCGCCGAGGGGCCCGGCGAGCAGGAGGTCGCCGTTCGGCAGGAGCAGGAGGGACGCACCGGCGCCGCCACCCGCCTTGCGGTACACGGCGGTGCCGCGGACCGTGACGACGAGTTGCCCGTTCGAGCGGACGGCGAAGCGCCGGAGCCCGCTCGCGTCGTGGATCGCCTGGCCGGCGACGAGGGTGGCACCGGGGACGAGCTGGTCCGTACCGGGAGCACCGTTGCGCCAGAGGATCGCGCCGTCGCGCGCGGTGACCCGCACGTCGCCGGTGTCGTCGACGGTGAGGCGAGCGCCGCCGGTCGCGGTGCGGGCCGACGTCGACCAGAGGACCGTGCCCGACGGTGCGACCACCGCGAGCACCCCGCTCGCATCGAGGCGCAGGACGGCGCCGTCGGCCGAGCCGGTGCTCCGCCAGAGACGGCGGCCGTTGCCCCACTCGACGAGCGAGCCGTCGGCCTGCAGGTCCAGCCAGTACTGCCCGGACGGCGAGTGGATCGAGGTCCCGCCGGGGACGGTCCGGTTCCCCGAGGCGATCGCGGTCGCGGTCGCCCCGGCCGCGGCGGCCGTCGTCGTCGGTGCCGTGCAGTCCCTCGCCGTCGGGAGCAGCCGTCCGAGAGCCGACCAGTTCGGCGAGCCGAGACCGGTCGCCGCGTCCCACCCGCGGGCAGCCCGCGCCGTGCCGTTGCTGCCGGTGACGACGTCACGGAACGCAGCCGGGTTCCGGTACAGGGCCTGGTGCACGTCACCGACGCCGACGGCGCACCCGCGGGCGGTCAGCGCGACGGCGAGCTGTCCGGCGAGCACCGGGGACGCCAGGCTGGTGCCGCCACCGAGCACGAACCCGTGTGCGGTCGACAGGTACACACCGAGTCCCTTCGCCGGGTCGGCGAGTGCGGCGACGTCGGGCAGCAGGCGCTTCGTGCCGCTGGTCCCCGTCCCGGTCTGCCACGAAGGTCGGGCGTAGGCGCTCGAGGTCCCGCCACCACCGGCACCGAGGGTGTTCGACCAGCCGGCCTCGGTCCAGCCGGTCTTCGTCTTCGTGAGCGAGGTGCCGCCGACGCCGACGACCGCGGGCGAGGACGCCGGGTACGACACGTCGCGGATGGTCGTCCTCGGGCCGGTCGGGCAGCGTGCGCCGTCGTCACCGGTGGCGGCGAAGACCGTCGCGCCGGCTGCGACGATCCGGGACAGGGCGGCGTCGAGGGCGGCCCGGGCGTCCGCCGGGGTCCGGGTCTCGCAGCTGCCCCAGGAGATGCTGACGGCGGTGATGCCGGCGCTCCGGACCTCGTCCGCGATCCGGCTGTACGCGTCGTAGCTGCCCTGGAACGAGTTCTCGGTGACGTACACGCGCTGCCGGGCGCCGGGCGCGACGGCGAGCAGGGCCTCCTGGTCGATCGCGACCTCGGTCTCGCCCTGGGAGCCGTCGCCGACGTGCGGGTCGACGCCGTCGACCGCGACCTGGTCGAGCGCAGGTAGCGGACGCCCGCTCGCGACGGCGTACGCGCTGAGGTCGTTGCGGTCCCACCCGGAGAACTGCACGGTGGCGATCGTCGCGCCGGCGCCCGCCGTGGCCGAGCCCGTGGACCGGTACGCACCGGCGAGGTCGGCCGGCGCGTACCCGGCGGGGACGGCAGCGTGCGCCAGGGCCGGACGGGTGTCGAGGCCGAGCACCGAGACGACCGCGCCACCGAAGGACTGCGGGACGGCCGGTGCGGTGGTCGGGTGCATGCCGTCACCGGTGCCGAGCAGGGTGACGCCGAAGAGCGCCTCGGCCTGGGCGGCGGTGCCGTGCGCCTCGACCTCCCACGTGTCGGTGTCGGTCACGGTGAAGCCAGCGCCGGTCAGCACCGATCGCGTGCGCGAGGGGGCGTCGTCGGCGGGGGCCACGGCCTCCACTGCGTCCGCGCGCTGCTCGGCGGTGTCGCCGGTGGTCGCCGTGGGCAGGGCGGCGAGGGCGGCCGGGTCCGTCGGGCGGAGGACCAGCGTCAGGTCGACCGGGGCGTCACCGGGCGTCGCGCCGGCGGTGGGGTCGGCCGGTGCGGGGACGCCGGCGGCGGCCGGCACCGCGGTCGCGGGGGCGACCGGTGTGGTCGTGGCAGCCACGGGCGCGGTCGCCGCGGGGAGCGCCTGCGCCGGCAGGCCCGTGCCGGTGACGGCGAGCGCCACGGCCACGGCGGTCGCGGCGAGGAGGGTCGGGGTACGGCGTGACATCGGCGATCGCTTCCGGGGAACCGGGACGACGACCGTCCCTGGCCGTCGGTCCGGGGTGCCGGACGGTGCACAGTACCCCGGCGTTCCCCGCCCGCCGCAGCCCCAGTTCCGGGGCCTCGGCTCGGTGCGGGGTCGTCCGCGTCAGCAGAGCGGGACGTTCACCGCGAGACCGCCCATCGCGGTCTCCTTGTACTTGTGCGACATGTCGGCGCCGGTCTGCCGCATCGTCTCGACGACCTGGTCGAGGGAGACGTGGTGCACGCCGTCCCCGCGCAGTGCCATCCGGGCGGCGTTCACCGCCTTGTTCGCCGCGATCGCGTTCCGCTCGATGCACGGGATCTGCACCAGACCGCCGATCGGATCGCACGTCAGACCGAGGTTGTGCTCCATCGCGATCTCCGCGGCGTTCTCGACCTGCTCCGGGGTGCCGCCGAGCAGTTCGGCGAGTCCGGCCGCAGCCATCGAGGCGGCCGAGCCGACCTCGCCCTGGCAGCCGACCTCGGCGCCGGAGATGGAGGCCCGCTCCTTGTAGATCGAGCCGACGGCGCCCGCGGTGAGCAGGAACCGGACGATCGCGTCGTCCCGGCGCTCCGGGGTGATCGTCGGCACGTAGGTGAGCGCGTAGAAGAGGACGGCCGGGATGATGCCGGCGGCGCCGTTCGTCGGGGCGGTGACGACGCGGCCTCCGGAAGCGTTCTCCTCGTTGACGGCCATCGCGGTGAGGTTCGTCCACTCCATCGCGAAGAGCGGGTCGTGTCCGGGGTCGTCCCGGGTCAGCTGCGCGAACCAGTCGGCGGCGCGGCGTCGGACCTCGAGGCCGCCGGGCAGGGTGCCGGTGCGGCGGACGCTGCGGTCGACGCAGTCCTCCATCACGGCGTGGATGCGGAGCAGGCGGTCGCGGACCTCGGCCTCGGTGCGGGTCGCGGTCTCGTTGGCGAGTGCGACGCCGCTGACCGGGAGGCCCGTGGTCGCGCAGGCCGCCAGCAGCTCGGCCCCGCTGGAGAACGGGTGGGGCACCGCGTCGGTCTCGACCGGGATCGCGGTGCCGGCGACGTCCTCGCCCGGTTCCTCGTCACCGTCGCGGGCGATGAACCCACCGCCGATCGAGTAGTAGGTCTCGACGGCGGTCTCGGTGCCGGTCGCGTCGAAGCTCCGCAGGCGCATGGCGTTCGGGTGCCGCGGCAGCATGGTCAGTGGGTGCAGGACGACGTCGCCGAGCCGGAACGCCACGGTCGGGCCGTCCGCCAGGGTCAGGCGGCCGGTGGACTCCAGGGCGTCGAGCGCCGTCGTCATCACGTCGGGGTCGACGTCCTCGGGCCGGTGGCCCATCAGCCCGATCGCGACCGCGCCGAGTGTGCCGTGTCCGTGCCCCGTCGAGGCGAGCGAGCCGTAGAGGTCGACGCGGATGCTCGTGACCGGCAGGTCGGCGACCCGTTCGGCGAAGTCGACGCCGGCGCGCATCGGGCCCACCGTGTGGGAACTCGACGGCCCCACACCGATGCTGAACAGATCGAAGACGGAGACCGGCACGACATCGAGCCTACGCCGTCCGGACGGCAGGCTCAGTGGCCTGGTCGGGCCTGCCACCAGTGGATCAGGGCCCGCCGAGCCAGTGGTCGATCCGGTGGTGGTCCGGGCTGAACCCGTTCGCGACGCCCCAGAGCACCGCCTGGGTGCGGCTGTCGGACCCGATCTTGCGGTAGACGGAACGGATGTGTGACTTGACGGTGTTCGGGCTGAGGTAGGTCAGCTGAGCGACCTCCGCGTTGCTCTTGCCCTGGGTGATGAGCGCGAGGACCTCGGACTCGCGATCGGTGATGCCGACGCCCTTGCCCGGCCAGTCCAGGCCGTCGGCGCTCGGGGCGCGACGTCCGGCGCGGCTGACCACGACCTCGCCGGCAGCGATCCGCTCGAGCGCGTCCACCAGGTCGGCGGCACCCAGCGTCTTCGACAGGTACCCGTGCACCCCCTCTGCGAGCGCCGCGTCGACGAGCTCCTGTTGGAGGTTCCAGGTGTAGACGACGACGTGCCGTGCTCGTGGGTTCGCGACGAGTGCGGCGATCTCGAGCTGGTCGGACTCCGGCTGCGCGAACGAGTCGTAGAGCACGATGTCGATCGAGTCGTCGAGCTCTGCGTTGGCGTCGATCTCGGCCACGACGATCCGGTCGCGGTGCGCGTCGAACATGTGCGCGAGGCCCTTCAGGACGACGTCGTAGTCGTCGACGAGCGTCACGAGGAGCGGAGTGGTGGGAGCGTCGACCGGCATGGGGCCACCTTTCCACCCCAAGGGGTGAGACGGAACACCCTTGGGGGTGGAAGGGTTGTCGACGTCACCCGATCGGGTGACGGACGCGCTCGGCCCTTCTACCGGTCGTGCAGAACGCACCAAGGAGTCAGCCCATGCTCGGTCTCATCCTCAGCCTCATCATCGTCGGCCTCATCGCCGGCGCACTCGCCCGTCTCATCGTCCCCGGCAAGCAGGACATCAGCCTCGTGATGACGATCGTGCTCGGCATCGTCGGCTCGTTCGTCGGTGGCTTCCTCGGCTTCTTGATCTTCCAGCACGACCCGATGGACGGCTTCTTCCAGCCGGCCGGCATCATCGGCTCCATCATCGGCGCGATCATCGTGCTGCTCCTCTACACGCGCTTCGCCGGTGGCCGCAGCCGCCGCTGAGTGCCTGAACGACGAACAGGGTCCGGATGCGATGCGTCCGGACCCTGTTCGTCGTTCCCGGCGCGTCCGCACGGTGGCACGGACCCGCGGGAGCGGGCGGGATCAGCGGCGCCCGCCCTGCGTCGGCATCACGATCCAGAGCACGACGTAGGCGATCCAGAGCGGCCCGGGGAACAGGCTGAGCAGGACCCAGAGCACGCGGACGGCGGTGCGGGACCAGCCGAAACGGTCGGCGATGCCAGCACAGACCCCGGCGAGCAGGCGACCGGAGCGGGGGCGGTGGAGTGTGTTCGTCATGTCCTCGACGCTACGGGTCGAGACTGCGTGGCGGTATCCGGCCAGGCCCCCACTCTGGGGTGGGGACATCCCCACCGAGACGGGACGAGCCTGCCGGACGGTGGTCGGGCCTCCTGGCCGGTCTGACCCGCCGTCCTACGGCAGCAGGACGATCTTGCCGCGGGTGTGGCGCTCCTCGAGCTGGGCGTAGGCGTCCTGCACCGCGTCGAGCGGGAAGGTGGCGGCGATCGGGACCTCGACGGAGCCGTCGGCGACCATGTTCGCCAGCGCCGACAGGATCTCGGGGTCGGCCGTGTCCGCGCTGCCCGACGCCTTCGCGCCGACCTCGGCCGCGGCCTCGAAGGCGATGACGGTCTCGATGCGGTCGGCCGGGACGCCGAGTGTGATGCCGAGGTGCACGTACTCGGCGCCGAAGGTGTCGATGACGGCGTCGATGCCGTTCGTGGCGAGCTCGCGGATGCGGTCCTCCAGGCCGTCGCCGTACGCGACCGGGCGGGCGTTCTTGGACTGCAGCCACTCGTGGTTGGACTCGGAGGCGATCGCGATGACGTCGATGCCCTCGTTCGTCAGCAGCTGGGTGACGAAGGACCCGACACCACCGGCGGCACCGGAGACGACGACGGTCTCGCCGGCCCGCGGGTCGACGGCGCGGACGGCGGCTGCGGCGGTCGTCGCGGCGACGTCCAGGCCACCGGCGGCCTCCCACGACAGCAGGCGGGGCTTCGGGACGAGCTGGCCGGCGGGGACGGAGACGTACTCCGCCTGGCTCGAGCGCTCCCACGACCAGCCGAGGACCTCGTCGCCCTCCTCGAACCCGTCGACGTCGAGGCCGATCGCGGCGACCGTGCCGGCGAGGTCGGTGCCCTGGCCGGACGGCAGCTTCTCGGGGTCGTGGTCGTCGACGACACCCTGGCGGATGGCGGACTCGCCGGGGTTGATGCCGGCGGCGCGGACCTTCACGAGCACGCGGCCGGGCTCGACCTCGGGAACGGGGACCTCGGCGACGTGCAGGACGGAACGGTCGCCCCACTCCTCGAAGCGGACGGCGCGCATGGTGTCAGGGAGAGCAGTCATCCCCGCAGACGGTACGCCAGGCCGGGCGCGGTCGTCGCACTCCACGCTGACAGTGGCGGCATGGACCGCTCCATCGCACCGCTCGTGGGAGACTGACGGCATGCCCATCCTCCACAAGGACATGCAGCTGTGCATCTCGCTGGCCGCCCGTCCGAGCAACATCGGCACCCGGTTCCACAACTTCCTCTACGACGAGCTCGGGCTGGACTACGTCTACAAGGCGTTCACCACGACGGACCTGCCCGGTGCGGTCGCCGGCATCCGTGCGCTCGGCATCCGCGGCTGCTCGGTGTCGATGCCGTTCAAAGAGGACGTGATCGCACTCGTCGACGAGCTCGAGGAGTCCGCCGCCGCGATCCGCTCCGTCAACACGATCGTCAACGACGCCGGGGTCCTGACCGCATCGAACACCGACTACGAGGCCGTCGCCGCCCTGCTCGACTCGCACGGGGTCGACCGCGACGCCCGGGTGCTGCTCCGGGGCTCGGGCGGCATGGCGAAGGCGGTCACGGCGGCGTTCCGTGGGGCCGGGTTCGCGCACCTCACCGTCGTCGCCCGCAACGAGGCGACCGGCAGCGCCCTGGCGGACCAGTACGGGTACGCCTGGGTCGGTGCCGAGGAGCAGGCCGGCGACGCGGACGTCCTGGTCAACGTCACCCCGCTCGGCATGCGCGGCGACCAGGAGGACGCGCTGTCCTTCGCCCCGGACCGCATCACCGCGGCAGGCACGGTGTTCGACGTCGTCGCGTTCCCGTCCGAGACCCCGCTCGTCCGGGCCGGCCGCGATGCCGGTGCGCACGTCATCACGGGCGCCGAGGTCATCGCGCTGCAGGCAGCGCGCCAGTTCGAGCGGTACACGGGCGTCGCGTTGACGGCCGACCAGGTCGCGCGAGCGAGCGCGTTCTCCCGCCAGGAGTAGGCGCGGCGGCGGCGCCGAGACGCCGCCGAGTCCGCGAGACGCCGCCACTTTCCGCGGCGCCTCGCGCAGAGCGCGGCGTCTCCCACAGACGGGGGCGTCTCGGGCCGGGAGGCGTCCCAGGCCGGGACGGTCGGGGCGGGCCCGCACCGACCCTCCCGTCCGCCACACACCGGCGCCACGGCGAGACGCCGCCGAGCCCGCGAGACGCCGCCACTTTCCGCGGCGCCTCGCGCAGAGCGCGGCGCCTCCCGCAGACGGGGCCGCCTCAGCGGCTGCGCGCGCGCCCCGCGGCGACCCAGCCGAGCCGCCGCGCGGTCTCGTGGTTCCGGAGCCAGATTCCGGGCTGCGCGAGGAACCCGGGGACGAGGGTCCCCGGGCCCTTCACGGGGTTCTCCCGCAGGGTGACCCGGCAGCCACGGGGGTGCGGCTCGACCTCGACCTCGACGCGGGCCTCCCCGACCGGCCACCCGCGCGCCTGGATGACCATCCGCCGGGGCTCGTCGTACTCCAGGACGGTGGTGGTGTCGTTGATGACGAACGGCCAGACACCGAACGAGTGGTGGATCTTCGTTCCGACCGCGGGCCACCCCGGGTCCTCACCGCGCATCCGCGACGCACCGACGACCCACGTGGGGTAGAGCCAGCCGTCGCGGAGGACGTCGAACACGTCCTCCGCGGTGCAGTGGATGATCCGGACGTTCTTCGCCATGTCAGCTCCTCGGTGCCAGGTCGACGTCCACCGGCAGCCCGTACGTGTGCCGGAGGGCGCTCTTCGCGGCGTGCCACCCGGCCATGCCGTGCACCCCGGGCCCGGGCGCCGCGGACTGCGACGCCAGGTACATCCCGCCGCCCATCCGCCACGGATCGCTCGAGAGCACGGGCCGCTTGACCAGCTGCCAGAAGCTCGCGGCACCGGCGGCGATGTCCCCGCCGGAGTAGTTCGGGTTGTACTGCTCCATGTCCTGGGCGGTCCGGCTGTTCGTCGCGACGATGGTGTCGCGGAAGCCGGGGGCGAACCGTTCGATCTGCCGGATGACGCTCTCCTGGTGGTCGACCGTCGAGCCGGCGGGGACGTGGGCGTACGCCCAGAAGACGTGCCCGCCCTCGGGTGCCCGGCTCGGGTCGACGACGGTCGGCTCGGAGCCCAGCACGTAGGGGCGGTCGGGGTCCTGCCCGCGGGCGACCTGCGCCTCGGCCTCGGCGATCTCGGCCCGGGTGCCACCGATGTGCACGGTGCCGGCGCGGTGCAGCTCGGGGTTCGTCCACGGCACCGGCTCGGACAGGGCGAAGTCGACCTTGGCGGCGGCGTTGCCGAACCGGAAGTGCCGGAGCGCGCCGCGCTTGGGTGCGGGCAGCTGGTTGCCGGCGATCCGGAGCATCGACGGGACGCTGGTGTCGAAGAACACCGCCTTGGCCGGGGTGAGGTCGCCGAGGGAGTGGACCTCCCGCCCGGTCTCGATCGTGCCGCCGTGGGCGACGAGGTCGGCGGCGAGCGCGTCGACGATCGCCTGGCTGCCGCCGATCGGCACCGGCCAGCCGCGGGCGTGGGCGTAGACGCCGAGTGACAGGGCGGCGGCCGCGGTGGCGAGGGAGGGCATGTGCTGGATCGAGTGCGCCGCGACGCCGCTGATCATGCCCGGGGCGACGTCGTCCCGGAAGCGGAGGTTCCAGGCGCGGGAGCCCTGCTCGAGCGCGCGGAGACCGAAGCGGGCGACCGTGACCGGGTGCCGCGGGACGTGCAGCAGCGCGTCGGTGGCGAAGTCGGAGACGCGGTCGGCGTGCGCGACCAGCGGGGCCATCAGCTGCCGGTAGGCGCGGCCGTCGACCCCCAGGGCATCGGCGGTGCGATCGAGGTCCTGGTACGCGACGCCCGCCCGGCCGCCGTCGAGCGGGTGGCCGTACTGCACCTCGGGCAGGCGGAGTTCGATGCGCCGCTCCATGCCGAAGGCCCGGAAGAACTCGGACTGCAGCGCCATCGGGTGCACGGCGGAGCAGACGTCGTGCAGGTACCCGGGCAACGTGAGTTCCTTGGTGCGTGCACCGCCGCCGATGGTGTCGTTCCGTTCGACGACCTCGACACTGAGACCGGCCCGAGCGAGGGTGACCGCTGCGGCCAACCCGTTCGGTCCGGCTCCGACGACCACCGCATCAACCATGCGGACGAGCCTACGGAGTGGCGGCTGGACACGGGTCGAGGCGGTCCCGTGCGTTGACGGCCGAGCGTCAGCTCGTGGTGGTGTCCGCCTCGGCCGGGTCGGTGCCGTCGTCCGGCCCGTCGGCGTCCGGTTCGTCGGCGCCGACGGGGGTGCCGGAGCCGACCGGGTGCTCGGCGACCAGGGTCGCGAAGTCCTCGTCGAGGAGCTGCTGCACCCGCTCGTCACGCCCGACCTCGTAGTCGTCGGCCGGGCGCTGGGCCCACCCGAGACGCCCGACGACGGTCGTGCCGATGTCGTCCCACGCGCGGGCCCGGGCGGCGAGGACGATGCCGTCGACGAAGTGCTGGTCGTCGCGGCGGGCGTCGAGGCGCTTGGCCAGTTCTTCGTACGTGGCCTCGCGCGTGCGGAGCTTCAGGTCGTCCCCGCGTCGGTAGTCGTGCTGGTGCTGCGAGCGCCCACCCTGCTTGCTCGACCGGACCCGGATCTCCCGCATCCGCTCGGCGTCGCCGCGCTGCTCCTCGGCCATCCGGTGCAGTTCCTGCCGTGCGGCGTCGGCGATGAGGGCGTGGTCGAAGTACCCCTGGTCGCGCAGGGCGTTGGTGATGATCCGGTTCGCCACGGCGACGGTCACCGCCGCCTTGGCGATGAGGAACCCCTCGTCCACCGCGCGCTTCAGTTCGACCTGGCTGACGGGCCGATCGCGCACGTCGGGCTTGCGTCGTCCGAACAGTGCCATGCGTCGACGATACCGGCGACGGGGTGCCGGCGGGCTGCGGGACCGGTCCGCCTGTGGAGGAACGGTCCGCCTGTGGAGGAACGGTCCGACCGTGGGACCGACGGACGGGAGGCACGGTGCCAGCTGGCACCGTGCCTCCCGTCCGGATCGGGTCGCGACTCAGTGCACCGGCTCAGGCCGCCCCGTGGCTGGCGCGGCTGCGACGCGACAGCGAGTCGATGATGACGGCGAGCAGCAGGACCGCGCCCGTGATCATGTAGCGGATCGAGGAGTCGAGGCTGAGCAGGGTGAGCCCGTTCGAGATCGACTGGATCACGATGATGCCGAGCAGTGCCGACCACGCGCTGCCGCGTCCGCCGAACAGGCTCGTCCCACCGATGACCGCCGCGGCGATCGCGTTGAGGTTCGTGTCGCCGGCACCCGAGGACAGGCTGGCCGAGTTGAGCCGAGCCGCCGCCAGGATGCCGCCGATCGTGGCGAACAGCGAGGTGAGCATGAACACCGAGATGTAGATGCGGTTCACCCGGATGCCGGAGCGGCGGGCGGCCTCGACGTTGCCGCCGACGGCGAAGACCGAACGACCCCAGCGGGTGCGCTTGAGCAGGAAGTTCATGAGGACGACGAGCACGACGAAGAACACGAAGGACGTGCCGGTGCCGAAGTCCTGCGACAGGTACCAGACCATCACCGCGAGCCCGATGAACAGGGCGGCGGACTTCGCGATCGTCAGGGACATCGCCCCGGTGGACAGGCCGGCGCGACGACGACGGCCGGCGCGACGGACCTCGGTGACGAACAGGCCACCGGCGGCGACCGCGGCGAACAGGTAGGCCAGCCACGGCGGCAGGTACGACGCCGAGGCGAACTGCACGATCGGCGAGTCGTACGGCAGGTTGATCGAGCCGTTCGGGCCGAGGATGAGCAGCTGCAGGCCGAGGAAGCCGAGCAGACCGGCCAGGGTGATGACGAAGCTCGGGACACCGAACCGGGTGAAGAGCAGGCCGTAGAGCAGACCGGCTGCCAGACCGACCGCCAGCGCGACGACGATGACCAGCCAGAGCGGCCAGCCGAGGGACGTCAGCCCCTGACCGAGGATCGCGGCCGCCAGACCGCTGACGCTGCCGACGGACAGGTCGATCTCGCCGAGGAGCAGCACCAGGACGATGCCGATCGCGATGGTGCCGACGGCCGCGCACTGCAGGGCGAGGTTGACGAGGTTGCCCGGGGACAGGAAGTCGGGCGAGAGCGCCTGGAACACCGCCCAGATGACGATGAGGCCGACGACGACCGGCAGCGAGCCGATGTCGCCGCCGCGGACCCGGCGGATGAACGCCTTCGCGGCGCCGCCGATGCCCTGGTCGCGGAGCAGCCGCTCGTCCTGCAGGTCGGCGGCCGACGGGGTCGGGTTCGACGCGGTGAGGGTCTCGTCGGTCTTGCTCATGCGGTGGTCTCCTGCTCGGTCCGGGCCGCGGCACGACGGGTGACGGCGTTGTCGGTCGCGCCGGTGATGGCCGCGATGATCTCCTCGTAGGAGACGTCGTCGATGCGGAAGGTGCCGTTGTTCCGACCGAGTCGCAGCACCGCGACCCGGTCGGCGACGGCCTGCACGTCGGCGAGGTTGTGGCTGATGAGGACGACGCCGAGGCCGCGCTCACGGAGGCGCTCGACGAGGTTGAGGACCTCGGCGGTCTGCGCGACGCCGAGTGCTGCGGTCGGCTCGTCGAGGATGACGACCTGCGGGTCGCCGATCAGGGACCGGGCGATCGCGACCGTCTGCCGCTGGCCGCCGGACAGCGACGCGATGGGGATGCGCACGGAGGGGATCCGTGCCGCGAGCTGCTGCAGGAGCTCCCACGAGCGGCGTTCCATCTCCTCCTCGTCGAGGAAGGGCTTGGCGATCTCCCGACCGAGGTACAGGTTCGACACCACGTCGAGGTTGTCGGCGAGGGCCAGGTCCTGGAAGACGGTGGCGATGCCGAGCGACTGGGCCGCTGCCGGGTTCGGGACGGTGACCTCGTCGCCGTTGAAGGTGATCGTGCCGCCGTCCGGTGTGTAGACGCCGGCGAGGATCTTCACGAACGTCGACTTGCCGGCGCCGTTGTCGCCGACGATGGCGACGACTTCACCCGGGTAGACGTCGAAGTCGATGTCACTGAGGGCCTGGACGGCACCGAACCGCTTGTCGATGCCGCGGAGGGACATCACGGGTTCGGTGGTGGGGTGTGCTGCTGGGGGCTCGGTGCTCACGGTGTCGTCCTCGATCGGAAGTGCGTGCGGGCCGCCCGGTCCGGATCGGACCGGGCGGCCGGGGGGTGTTGCTTACTCGATGCCGTTCTTCGAGCAGGCGCTGGCGTACTGCGAGGTGCAGACCTGCTTGACCGTGTAGAGACCGTCCTTGATGACGGTGTCCTGCACGTTCTCGGTCGTCACGGCGACCGGGTCGAGGAGGGTGGACTGCACGCTCGCGCCGCCCGCCGTCTTCGTGGTGGTGTCGCCCTTCGGGGTCTCACCCTTGGCGAACTGGATGGCCAGGTCGGCCGCCTTCGACGCCTCGGGCTTGAACGCCTTGTAGACGGTCATGTACTGCTCACCCGAGAGGATGCGCTGGATGCCCGCGAGGGACGCGTCCTGGCCGGTGACGGGCGGGAGCTCGGAGACGCCGGCCGACTTCAGGGCCGCGATGACGCCACCGCCGGTGTCGTCGTTGGCCGCGTAGACGCCGGTGATCTTGTCGGCGCCGAGCTTGCTGATCTGCCCGGCTGCCCAGTCCTGCGCCTTGGCGGGGTCCCATCCGGGGGTGTCGAACTCGGCCAGCACCTTGTAGCCGCTGTCGTCGATCGCCTTGTGGGCACCGGCCTTGAACTGCGAGGCGTTGTTGTCCGTCGGGGAGCCGTTCACCATGATGATGCCGGAGCCTTCCGGGACGTCCTTCGCCTTGAGGGCCTTGATGAGCGCCTCGCCCTGCAGCTGACCGACCTTCTCGTTGTCGAACGAGATGTAGTAGCTGAGGTCCGGGCTGTTGATGAGTCGGTCGTAGGAGATGACCGGCACCTTCTTGGCCTTGGCCTGCTGCACGATCGAGGCTGCGGCCTCACCGTCGAACGGGTCGAGGACCAGGACCTTGACGCCCTGCGTGAGCATGGACTGCGCCTGCTGCAGCTGCTTGGACGCGTCGCCGTCGGCGTTCGCGTAGACGACGGAGCAGCCGCTGCACTGCTTCTTGACCTCGGCGGTGAAGAGCGGACGGTCGGCGCTGGCGTAGCGAGCCGTGACGGAGTCGGGCAGGAGCAGGCCGATCTTGGCCTTGGAGGCGTCGCCCCCGCCGCCGCCGGAGCCCGTTCCGGCACCGGCTCCGTTCGAACAGCCCGCCAGGGTGGTGATCGCGAGCAGCAGGGCGCCGACGCCCAGCATGGCTCGTGTGGTGGCTTTCTTCATCGAAATGTCCTCCAACAGGTGGACCGCCCACGTTGGCGGTGACCTGAGTGTGCCAGTGGCGGTTCTTGGCTGCAAGAGTTGAACGCAAGGGTGCGGTGCCGTGACGGAATCGTTATCGAGCGATCGTCAGTGGCGGACGTCCACCGCTTCGATCGCGACCGCCAGCGCCCCGGTGACGGCCGCCTTCTCTCCGAGCTGGCCCTGCACGACGTCGGGGGTGCCGTCCGCGTCGACGATGAGCATCGACTCGAGCGCGTGCCGCATCGGGCCGAGGAGCAGCTCCCCCGCACGCGCGAACTCCCCCGTCACCACGAGCCGCTCCGGGTCGAGCACGTTGCAGAGCCCCACCGCCGCCGTCCCGATCGCCCGCCCCGCGTCCGCGATCGCCCGGATGCACACCGGGTCGCCCGACATCGCCCGGAGGATCAGGTCCGCCGTCTTCAGGGTCCCGACCTCGTCGCGGATGCTCTCGAGCACGGCGGGCGCACCGGCCACGGCCTCCAGACAGCCGCGGTTGCCGCACCGGCAGATGGGGCCGTGCGGGACGACGGGCGTGTGCCCGAACTCCCCCGCGACGCCGTGGTGCCCGCGGAACAAGCGGCCGTCCAGGATCAGGCCCGCGCCGATGCCGGTGCCGACGTCGAGCGTGATCGAGGTGTCCCGCCCGCGGGCGGCCCCGCTCCGGTGCTCGGCCAGCGCGGACAGGTTCGCCGAGTTGTCCACCTGCACCGGCTTGCCGACCCGGCGCGCGAGCGACTCCCCGATCGGCAGTCCGTCCCAGCCTCGGAAGATCCCGCCCCGCGCGGTCATCCCGGTCCGCCGGTCGATCGGTGCCGCCACGGCCAGGCCGACGGCCAGCACCTCGTCCATCGAGGACTCCACCGACTCGGCCATGTCCATCACGAGCAGCGCCGTCTTGTCGAGTTCGGCGTCCGCCCGGTGGTCGCGGGCCAGGGGCATGTGCCGCTCGGCCAGGACGGTCCCGTTCAGGTCGGACAGCGCCAGCCGCAGGTGCCGGGGCGAGACGTGCACGCCCGCGACCAGGCCGAGGCCATGCGGCAGCGTCACCCGCAGTGCCCGGCGTCCGCTCGAGGTGCTCGGCGTCGCGTGCAGGGCACCGGTGGCGACGAGCTCCTTGACGATGTTCGACACCGTCGCGGGGCTGAGGCCGGTCGCGCCGGCCAACTCGACCTGGGTCAGACCGCCGTGGCGCTTGACCGCTGCGACGACGCGACCCCGGTTGGCTTCACGCAGTGAAGCTTGGCTGCCCGGACTCCGTCGTGGCTCTGACACGGGGACAGCGTAATGGGCCCGGTCCGAACGTCGACCGCGTCCCCCGGACAGACGGACGGGAGGCGCGGTGCCAGCTGGCACCGGGCTCTTATACACATCTCCGAGCCCACCAGACGAACGCAATAATATCGTTTGCCGTG
>NZ_JARUXD010000056.1:0-23233 GCF_030433875.1 Curtobacterium sp. PsM8
CGGCGGGCCCCCCGGGGGCGGGCCCCCGCCCCCGCCGGCGGGCCCCCCCCCCCCCCCGCCCGCCGGGGGGGGGGGGGGGGCGCCCCCCCCGGGCCCCCCCGTCCGGCCCGTCCCCAGCGGGTACCGACCCGTCCCGACGGGTCCTCAGGATCCGGACCGCTCCCTGCGAGAACCCCACATCCGCGGACGGAGCCGTGCCGGAGGCGAGTAGGACGGACGCACGACGTCCCGAGGAGGGTGACATGCGAACTGGTAGCGCAGTGCAGTACGAGCGGTACGGCGACTTCGACGTGGTCGAGGTCGTGCCACAGGAGCGACCCACGCCCGGACCCGGCGAGGTGGTCGTCGAGGTCATCTCCGCCGGCCTGAACCACATCGAGCGGTTCCTCCGCGAGGGCAAGCTGCAGGACCACATCCAGGTCGAGTTCCCGGCCCGCCAGGGCGTCGACCTCGCCGGCATCGTCCGGGCCCGGGGCGCGGGCGTCAAGGACCTGCGCGTCGGCGACGAGGTCATGGGCCACGCGCCCGAGGGCGGCTCGCACGCGACCTGGGTCGTGGTGCCCCGCGAAGCCGTCGTCATGAAGCCCGCACACGTCGGGTGGGAGGTCGCCGGCGGCCTGTACCTGGCCGGCTGCACCGCCGTCGACGTGGTCCGGAAGCTCCGCCTGGGACCCGGCGACACCGTCGTCATCAGCGCCGCCGCCGGTGGTGTCGGACACATCCAGTGCCAGCTCGCCCGCGACGCCGGTGCGACCGTGATCGGCCTCGGCAGCCCGCGGAACCACGACTACCTGCGGCAGATCGGCATCCTGCCCGTCGCCTACGGGGACGGTGAGGAGGCCCGGATCACCGAGATCGCCCAGGGCCGGCCCGTCACCGCGTTCATCGACAACCACGGCGACGAATCCGCCCACGAGCTCGCCCTCCGTCTGGGCGTCGACGAGAAGCGGTTCGTCTCGTCCGAGGCCCGGCGTGACGCCGAACTGCGGTTCCTCCGTGCCCCGGCGTCCGACCCGGAGGCGAAGGAGCTCATCCTCTTCCTGGCGAAGGCCGTCGAGGACCGCCGCGTGCAGATCCTCATCTCGGGCTTCTACCCGTTCGAGTACATCGTCGACGCCTACGAGGACCTGGCCGAGATGCACTCGCGCGGCAAGGTCGTCGTCGGCATGCAGCCCGTCGAGACCGGCGCACGGCAGGACTGGTACCGGTCCGAGAAGGCGCGTGACCTGCGCGACCAGTACGCGGAGGAGAAGGCCGACGGCACGCTCGCGAGCGGGTCCCCGGCGTCCCGCGGGGCCGAGGGCGCGGTCTCGACCAGCTGAGTCGCGCGGACCCTGCTGCCGGACGGGGACGTCCCCACCGTGCGGTGGGGACGTCCTCGTCCGTTCAGCTGAGGATGTCCTTGCTGGCGAACCGGCCGTACGCCAGCGCCCCGAACACCACCAGGTAGCCGAGCTGCAGCAGCGCGTTGCTGCCGAACGAGTCGAACGAGATCGGGTCGCGCAGCAGGTCGCCGAAGCCGAGCCACAGGTGCGAGAACAGGAACGGGTGCAGCCAGTCCAGCTGTGGCAGCTGGTCGAGCACCTGGGAGACGCCGGCGAGCACCACGGTCGCGGCCATCGCCCCCACCGGCACGTTCGTCAGGGTCGACGCGAACAAGCCGATCGCGACGAGCCCGAGCATCGACAGGGTGACGTAGAGCGCGAGCAGCAGTGCACGGGCTGCGTACGACCAGCCGTCCACCTGCGTGCCGGACAGCAGCGTCACCGGGCCGATCCGGAACAGCACGGCACCGATCGCCGCTCCCACGAGCACGATGAGCAGGGTGGCGGCGAGGCAGAAGGCGATCGCTCCCGCGGTCTTCACCAGGATGAACCGCACCCGGCCGGTCGGCGCGACGAGCAGGTACCGCAGGGTGCCGTGACTCGCCTCGCCCGCCACGGTGTCACCCGCGACGACGCCGACCGTGAGCGGCAGGAACAGCGGGATCGACACGGTCAGCGCAGTGAACGCCACGAAGAGACCGTTGTTCGTGATGTCGCCGAGGAACGCCGGGCCGCCGCTGTCCTCGCCGGTGGTCAGTCGGACGGCCACGGCGATCAGGATCGGCACGGCCGCCAGGGCTCCGAGCATCGCCCAGGTGCGGCGACGCCGGAAGACGAGCGCGAGTTCGGAGCCGAGCAGGGCGAAGGGACGGGTCCGTCGTGCCGGGGCGGTGCCGCCCTCGGCGCTGCCGGACGTCGCCGGGCGCTCGGCGGTGGTCGGGGTGGGGTCAGCCGGCGACATCGAATCCCTCTCCGGTGAGTGCGACGAAGAGGTCCTCGAGCGTCCCTCCGCCGACGGCGAGCCCCCGGACCCGGACGTCGGCACGGACGAGCTCGGCGGTGATGGTCTCCGGTTCGACGTCGGCGACCAGGTCGGCGACGAGCACGTCCGAGCCGCCGTCCCGTCGTGGCGCCAGGCCGAGGCGGCCGAGGACGACCGCGGCCTGCCCGACGTCGGGGGTGCGGACCGTCACGGTGCGGGCACCGGCGGAGCGCAGGTCGTCGAGCGTGCCCTGCGCGACGAGCTGCCCGGTCCGCATCACGGCGGCGTGCGTGCAGACCTGTTCGATCTCGGCGAGCAGGTGGCTCGACACGAACACCGTGGTGCCGTCGTCGGCCAGGGAGCGGATGAGGTTGCGGACCTCGCGGGTGCCCTGCGGATCGAGGCCGTTGGTCGGCTCGTCGAGCACCAGGAGTTCGCGCGGGGTGAGCAGGGCGTTCGCCAGGCCCAGCCGCTGCTTCATGCCGAGCGAGTACGCGTGCGCCTTCTTGTCGGCCGCGTGGGTCAGGCCGACTCGGTCCAGGGCGGACGCGACCCGTTCCTTCCGGCTGCGCGGGTCCGAGGTCGGGTCGGCGGCGTCGAACCGGGACAGGTTCGCGCGTCCCGACAGGTAGGGGTAGAACGCCGGACCCTCGACGAGCGCGCCGACCCGGGGGAGCACCGAGCGCAGGGCCGTGGGCATCGGTTCGCCGAGCACCTCGATCGAGCCGCCGGTCGCGCTCGAGAGCCCGAGGAGCATCCGGATCGTGGTGGTCTTGCCGGAGCCGTTCGGTCCGAGGAACCCGAAGACCGACCCACGGGGGACGGCCAGGTCGATGCCGTCCACCGCGCGCTGCTTGTGGAACACCTTGCGGAGTCCCTCGGTGCGGATGGCGAGGTCCGTGCGGACGGCGAGGTCCGTGCTGACGGCGCTGTCGGTGCCGGTCGGCGTCGTCGTCACTTGGCCGCGGCGACCAGGGCCGACACCGGCACCGCGCCCGCCAGGACCCGGCCGTCGTCGGTCAGGTAGACCGACACGAGTGAGGCCTGGACGGCACGACCGCCGTCGACCGCGGTGGTGAGCTGGTCGAGGAGACCGGAGGCGTCCGCGTCGAGCCCGGCCTGGTCGGCGCTGCCCGCGGGGAGGGCCACGACGGTGTCCCAGCCGCTGCCCGAGACGGTCGGGCGCTCGGCGCTGCCGGCGCCGTGGTGCCGCGCACCGGAGCCCGGCGTGGCGCCGGAGAGGTCCTTCGTGCTGACGTCCGCACCGGTCGGCGGGGTGAAGTCGAAAAGACGCGCGGCCGGGGCGCCGTAGTCGAGGCTGGTGAACCCGACCTGGAACGCGGGGTCCTGCTTGCCGGCGGCGGTGACGGACGCGCGGAGGGGGAGCCCGGTCTGCTGGTCGACGGCGAGCTGGACCCGACCCACCAGGGTGTTCGAGGACTTCGGCGTCAGGGTCAGCAGCCAGGCGTCGTGCCCGGCGACCGAGGTCGCGACGGGCTTCGAGACCGTGGTGGTCGGCGTGATCGCGTCGATGGCCTGCTCCGCGACGTCCGTCGGCGTCGCCGTGCCGCTGCCCGGGGTCTGGGCGGAACGGCTGGGCAGCGTGGTCTTCGTCGCGGCGCGCTGCTTCGAGTCCCACGTCCACACGGTGCTGCCGTTGCGGATGAGGTCCTGCTCGGCGAGCTGCTCCGTCACCTGCACGCGCTGCTTGCTCGCCCCGTCGACGTAGACACGGGCGGTGTGCGACGCGGTGAGCAGGCTGAGGGCGTCCGAGGCGTTGCCCTCGAGCGAGGACCCGCCGGCACCGGTGGGGAGCTCCGGCAGGCCCAGGTCGCTCGTCTGCGAGAGCTTGCCCGAGTACCGCTCGTCCGAGGACTTCGCGATGCTGGCGATGACGGCCGCCGCGGTCGGGTGGTCCCCGGCGATCGGGGTGGACGCGGCCTGCGCGATGACGGGAGCGGCGACGACACCGGCCACGACGACGGGTGCGATCAGGGCCGGCAGCCAGACGGACTTCTTCATGGGTGGATCCCCTCGATGGAACGTCGGACCCCGCTGTGGAGCGCATCGGAGTCTCGAGCACGGTACGTCCGACAACCGACAGAACGCTGTGCTCTGCCGGGGGTCACGGGCAGCCGACGTGCGGCCGTCCGGCGCTACGATCACCGTGTCGTCCGCCCGCCCGGTCGACGGCACCACACCCCGGGAGGCCTGCGCTCGATGTCCGACAGCACTGCGTCCTCCGACAGCATTGCGTCCGCCGGCCCGTCGGTCCCCGTCCCGGCCACGCCCGAGCAGCCGACGTCGGTGACGGTCTCCGAGGCCCAGCGCTCCCGGTTCCCGCTCGACACCGTGTACCAGGCCGCGCGGATGTACTACCTCGAGGACGCCACCCAGAACGAGATCGCGACGCGCCTCGGGGTCTCCCGCCCGACGGTGAGCCGGCTGGTGTCCGAGGCCCGTCGCGCCGGACTGGTCCGGATCGAGGTCGTCGACCCCTTCCAGGACGAGACCGTCGCCCTGGCCGAACGACTGCAGGTGGTGCTCGGTCTGCAGGCCGTGCACCTGGCGGCCGTCACGCACGCTGCGACCCTCGGTGTGGACCTGGCCGAGCCGGTCGCCGCCGCGGTGGCGGCGATGGGCCTGGCCCCGGGCGACGCCGTCCTGATGTCGTCCGGCAGCACGGTGCACGCGATCGCGCACGGGGCGATGCCGCCGATGCCGGGCGTGCAGCTCGTCCCGACCGTCGGCGGTCAGGCGGACCCGAACCAGTGGTTCCAGACGAACGAGATCACCCGAGCGGCCGCGGAGCGCTCGGGGGCGATCCCGACCTTCCTGTTCGCGCAGGCCCTGCCGTCGGAAGCGCTGCGGGCCTCCCTGGACGAGGACCCGGCGTTCCAGCACGTCGTCGGGCTCTGGACCCGGGCGAAGGGCGCGATCCTCGGCATCGGTGCGCCGGTCGTGACCCGGGACGCGATGGCCCGCGGGCTGCCGGTCGACGACGACGTCTTCGACCGGGCGACCGGCGACGTCTGCCTCAACTTCACCGGGCCGGACGGGGAGCCGATCGAGTTCCCGGGCAGCGACCGGATGGTGCGGACCTCACGAGAGGTCCTGGCCGCCGTGCCGCACGCGGTCGGCGTCGCCGTCGGTGCGGTCAAGGTGCCGAGCATCATCAGCGCCGTCCGGGGACGTCTGGTCAACGAGCTGGTCACCGACGCGGCGACCGCCCGAGCGCTCCTCGACGCACTGGCCTGACGACGGTCGGCGGCGGTGTGCGGCCGGCCGTCTGCGGTCGTCGCCGGCCGGGAGGCCCGGATCACTCAGCGCGCGCGCCGCACGTCCCACAGGTGGTGGACCGGGTCGTGGGCGTAGTACACCGCGAGCGTCGCGACCGTGAAGCCGCTGCCGTCGGTGCGCCGCCCGGTGCGTTCGAGCTGGTCGTCACGGACACCGGCGAAGGCCTGCGCGGCCCGACGAGCCGCGGCCCGCAGGTCCTCGGCGACCGTCGCCGGGTCCTGCTCGTCGTAGCGTTCGGCGACGGCGGTCGCGTCCTGGTCCCAGTTCGGGAAGAGCGGGTCGTCCTCGGCGAGCATCAGCTCGAGGCGCTCGGTCATCTTCCGGTGCACGTCGCGGACGTGTGCGCCGTACTCCAGCGGCGACCAGGTCGCGTCGTCCGGGCGCTGCCGCACGTCGTCGCGCCGGAGTTGCTCCGGCCACCCGGCGGTGTTCGCGTCGATGAGGCCGGGGACCTCGCGGATCGTCACGGCCGAGCCGTCGAAGCCGCAGTCCGGGCAGGCCGACTCGATGACCCAGGTCCAGTTCTTCGTGTCCGGTTCGATCGCCACGGCGAGAAGTTACCAGGATGTGACCGTCCCGCCCGATCCGCACGGGGCTGCTGATCGGGCATGACCCCCGTCCGGGTGACAGTGGCGAACCTGGCAGTCTCCGCTGGATGACATTGCAGTCGCTCGGTAACGTCGTCGGCTGTTGCTTCCAGGCCGGAACGACCGGCCGAGCGGACCAGAGGAGAGACGGATGGGTTCCGACCCCAGCAGTACCGAGCGCCCCGACATCCGGGAGGACGGGTCACGACGGAGTGACCGGTCGTCCGGGAGGCCCGGGCGCAGGCCTGCTCGTCGCCTCCGCGAGAGCGACGTCACCGTCGTCGACAAGGGCATGATGCGCCGGGCGGTCGGCGGCATGGTGGTCGGCAACACGATGGAGTGGTACGACGTCGGCGTGTACGGCTACCTCGCCGTCACGATGGGCCGGGTGTTCCTGCCGACGGCCGAGCCCGGGGTGCAGGTCCTCTTCAGCCTCGGGGTGTTCGCGGCGACGTACATCGCCCGCCCCCTCGGCGGCATCGTCTTCGGGCGACTCGGGGACCGCATCGGCCGCCAGAAGGTCCTGGCGACGACGCTCATCATGATGGCGGCGTCCACCGTGCTCATCGGTGCGCTGCCCGACTTCGCGCTGATCGGCGTGATGGCGCCGGTGCTGCTCGTCGTGCTCAAGCTGCTGCAGGGCTTCTCGACCGGCGGTGAGTACGCCGGGGCCACGACGTTCATCACCGAGTACGCCCCGGACCGCCGCCGTGGGTTCTTCGCCAGCTTCCTAGACCTCGGCAGCTACATGGGCTTCGCGCTCGGCGCCTCCGTGGTCACGGTCCTGCAGATCATCCTGGGCGAGCAGACGATGACCGCGTGGGGCTGGCGGCTGCCGTTCCTGCTCGCCGGCGTGATCGGCGTCGTCGCCGTCTACTTCCGCCTGCGCATCGAGGAGTCCCCGGTGTTCCAGGCCACCCAGGCGGCGCAGGAGGCGTCGACCGAGGCCCGTGCCGACGCCGAGGGCCGACCGGCCACGGTGTTCGCGATGGTCCGGCAGTACTGGCGCCCCATCGTCATCGCCGTGATGCTCGTCGCCGCGTCGAACACGGTCGGCTACGCCCTGACCTCGTACATGCCGACGTACCTCACCGACTCGCTCGGCTACTCCGCCATCGACGGCACCCTGCTGACGATCCCGGTGCTCGTGCTCCTGGCGCTGATGCTCCCGCTGACCGGACGGCTGTCCGACCGACTCGGTCGACGCACGGTGATGTGGATCGGCGCCGCGACGACGATCGTGCTCGTGCTGCCGGCGTTCATGCTCATCGGCCACGGCGAGCAGTGGTCGACGCTGCTCGGTCTGGCGCTGCTCGCACTGATGACCGCGCTCTGGGTGTCGAACCAGGCGGCGTCGCTGCCGGCGCTCTTCCCGACCTCGACGCGGTACGGCGGCATGGGCTTCGCGTACAACATCGCCATCGCCGTGTTCGGTGGGACGACGCCGCTCATCGTGCAGGCGCTCCTCGACGCGACCGGCAACGAGCTGGCACCGGCGTACTTCCTCATGGCGACGAGCGTCCTCGGGGCGGTCGGGGTGTTCTGCATGAAGGAGTCCTCGCAGCGCCCGCTGCCCGGCTCGATGCCCGCCGTGGAGACCAGCGACGAGGCCCGCGAGCTCGTGCGCACGCAGGACACCAACCCCCACCTGGACCTCGGCGACCTGCCGTTCGGGGTCGTGGACGCGGTCACCCCGGTGCCGGCGGGCGAGCGCGGGCGCTGACCCGCGCCTCCCGTCCGGTCCGGCGCCCCAGCAGAACACCGGTGTTCGTCCGTCACACCGCGACCTGCGGGTGTTCGACAGACGAACACCGGTGTTTCGCAGCCCCGCGCGCTGCGGCGTCACTCGCCGCGGTCGAGTGCCGGCCAGACCGGGAACGGGTCGGCCCAGGACCGCCAGAGGTCCGGGCCGGCCAGCAGTTCCGACGGCGTGATGAGCGCCCCGTCGAGGGCGCGGCTGAGTCGGTCGACGTCGAGCCCCTCGCCGACGAACCAGAGCGCCTGGCCGATCGGGGCGTCCTCGTCCCAGGACGGGTTCGCGGTCGGGTCCAGGGCGAGCATCGCGCCGACGCTCGACCACGAGCCGACGTGGTCCGGTCGCGACGCCAGGCGGAAGAACCCGCGCGACCGCAGCACCCGGCCCTGTGGGCCCGCGACCAGGTCGTGTTCGACGACGTCGGCCAGTCGCGCGGGGTGGAACGGCAGCGGGTCGCGGTAGCGGAAGGCGGTCAGGCCGTCGGCGTGCCGGAACCGGAGGTCGTGGTCGGTCGACAGGGCGAGCATCCAGCCCGCCGCCCCGGCCAGGACGCGCGCGGCGGCACCGTTCGACGCCGGCAGGTCGTCGGCGCTCCGGAGGCGCACGTCGGCGAGCACGACGGCCTGCGGTGCGCAGCGGTGCACGACGGCGACGAGGGCCCGGCGGCGGGCGACCGGCAGGCGTTCGGTGCCCTGGAGCACGATGACGGTCGCGTACTCGACCAGGGCCGCGAGCCGTTCCGCGGCGACGAAGGCGTCGTCGACGCCGGACCAGAGCAGGTGCTCGACGTCGCCCGCACGGAGGACCGACACCACGTGGTCGATCACCCGGTCGTCCCCGGTCTCGGCGCGGGCCGCGTTCGCCAGCATCATCGCCACCGCCCGGGCGTCACCCCACGCCGGCAGCGTGACGACGAGGGAGTGCCGGGCGTCGGGACCGCAGACCTCGGCCAGGTGGTCCGCCCGGTCCGCGACCGCACGGGCGGCTGCGAGCGCACTGCCCGCGGCGTGCATGCGGTGGCCGTCCGACAGCCGGGAGGCGACGCGAGCGGCATCGGCGTCGTGGAGCGCGGAGACGAGGGTGATCGGGACGGTCGACATGTGCAGTACGGTACATGAAAACCGTTCTCAACAAGGAGGCTCGTGGTGAAGGTCCGCAACTCGCTCAAGGCACTGAAGAAGATCCCCGGATCGCAGATCGTCCGCCGCCGCGGACGCGTCTACGTCATCAACAAGAAGAACCCGCGCTGGAACACCCGGCAGGGGTGACGTCCGGGTCGATCCGTAGGGTGAGGGCATGCGACTGCTCCTCGTCCGCCACGGACAGACCCCTGCCAACGTGACCGGCCTGCTCGACGCCGAGGTGCCCGGACCCGGGTTGACCGACCTCGGGCAGGAGCAGGCCGAGGCGCTGCCCGCGGCCCTCGGCGACCGGGGGATCGAGCGGCTCTTCACCTCGTCCATGGTGCGGACGCAGATCACCGCCGCGCCGCTCGCCCGGGCGCTCGACCTCGAGCCCGTGGTGCTGCCCGGCCTCCGCGAGATCGAGGCCGGCGACCTGCAGGGCAAGCGGGACACCGTGTCGGTGCAGAGCTACCTGGCGGCGGCCTACGCCTGGACGGCGGGGGACCGCGACGAGCGGATGCCGGGCGCCGAGGACGGGCACGCCTTCTTCGCCCGCTACGACGACGCCGTGCAGCAGATCGAGGCGACCGGGGCCGAGGTCGCGGCGGCGTTCAGCCACGGCGCGGCGATCCGGATCTGGGCCGCGGTGACCGCGCAGAACGTGCCGGCCGACCTCGGTCGGAACCGGCACCTGGAGAACACCGGCGTCGTCGAGCTCGAGGGATCGACCGCGGACGGCTGGCGCCTCGTGGACTGGGCGGGGGAGCCGATCGGCGGTGACGACCTCGCCGACCTGGGCGCGCAGGACCCGACCGGCGAGCGCTTCTGACGGACGCGCCCCGCGCCTCCCGTCCGCCCCGCGGTCCCCGCGGACCTCGCGGAACGCAACCTGGGCGGCTCCTCGCAGCGTGGTGTCGCTGCGGAGAACCGCCCAGGTTGCGTTTCGAGAGGGGTCAGGCGAGCTGCGACGCGGAGGTCAGCGGCACGATGACGCCGTGCGACTCGCGGAGGACGTCGAGGGTGCGCTGGATCTCGTCCGCGCGCTCCTCGGTCGTCCAGCCGAGGGTCTCGGCCATGACGTCGGCCAGCTCGTCGAGCAGGTCGATCGTGACGCCACCGACGAACGCGAGGTTCGTGCGGCGCAGCACCACGTCGATCAGGTGCACGGCCTGCTCACGCTCGGCGAAGTACCGGACCTCGCCGCGGGTGATCGTGCCGTCGGACTCGAGCGGCTCGACCGGGCCGGTGACCAGGACGTCGACGACCTCGGCGGCACGGGTGCCGTAGCGCTCGAGCAGACGGTCGACCGTCTCGGACGCCAGGCCGTCACGGTGCGACTTGATCCACAGCGCACGCTGCCCGTCGGTGGTCGGGAAGTCCTTGCCACCGCCGATCGGCATGCCGGACGTGTCGACCTTGCGGGTCACGCCGAGCTTCGTCGTGATGTCCGTGGACAGGTGCGCGGCGAGGGCACGGAAGGTCGTCCACTTGCCACCGACGAGCGACAGGACCGTGGTCTTCGGCAGACCCGCGATCGGGGTGTCGACGATCCGGTAGTCACGCGACACGAACCCGGGGGCGGTGTCCTCGTGGCGGGGGAGCGGACGGATGCCCGAGTAGCGGTAGACGATGTGGTCGCGGCCCAGCTCGATCTGCGGGAAGACGTGCTTCACCAGGCCGAAGAAGTAGTCGACCTCTTCCTCGGTGCAGACGGCCGGCTCGGACGGGTCGGCGTCGATGTCGGTCGTGCCGATGAGGACCCGGCCCTTGAGCGGGTAGATGAGGACGATGCGGCCGTCGTTGTTCTCGAAGAACAGCTCGCGGCCCTTCGTCGCCTCGAGGAGCTCGGGGTTGTCGACGACGATGTGCGAGCCCTTGGTGCCGCCCATGTACTTCGTCTCGCCACCGAACGCCTCGTTGGTGAGGTCGGTCCAGGGGCCGGAGGCGTTCACGACGACGTCCGCGGTGAACACGAACTCCTCGCCGGTCTCGCGGTCACGGAGCAGGACGCCGCCGTCGCGGCTGCCGGCGGCCTCGACGTAGTTGGTCGCACGGGCGGTCGCGTCGGACCCGGTGCCGGTGCTGGCGGCCAGACCGTCCTTGAGCACGTCGAGCGCCAGGCGCTCCGGCTCGTGGACCGAGGCGTCGTAGTAGGTGCCGGTGTACTTGAGGTCGCGGTTCAGGGCCGGCATGTCCTGCAGCGCGGCCTTCTTGGTGCGGAAGACGTGCTTCGGGACCGAGCCGCCGTCGCGGGAGAACGAGTCGTAGATCGTCATGCCGATCTTGATGAGCATCGCGCCGCGCTCCTTCGTGGAGCGCTGCTTGTGCGTCAGCATGCGCAGCGGGGCGTTCATGATGCCGGAGAAGGTCGAGAAGATCGGCATCGTCGTCTGCAGCGGCTTGACGTAGTGCGGGGCGATGCGGATCAGGCCGTTGCGCTCCTGCACGCTCTCGCGCACCAGGCGGAACTCGCCGTTCTCGAGGTAGCGGATGCCGCCGTGGATCATGTGGCTCGACGCGGCCGAGGCGCCGGAGGCGTAGTCGCCACGCTCGACGAGGGCGACGTCGACGCCCTGCAGGGCGAGGTCGCGGAAGGTGGCGATGCCGTTGATGCCACCACCGACGATGAGGACCTGTGCGTTCGGGCGTCCGGTGAGGGCGGTGACCGTGTTCCTGGGCTGCGTCTTCTTCGACATGGTCGTTCGCATCGCTTTCTGGGGTCGGTTCGTTGGTACTCCATCGATCGTGCGCTCGTCCGAACGCGTGGGCAACCTGCGTGCACGGACGTGCAGAACCGTTGTCGCGCCTGGCGTCCCGTGGTGCGTCTGTGCGGACGGGAGGCGCGGACGGGGTTGCAGAGGTCGTGCACGTCCGTGCATGCTCGGTCCATGAGCGATGCCGCCCAGCCCGTGCGCACCCAGCAGGCCCTGCGGGCCGCACACCTCTACTACCTGCAGGACCTGACGATGGACGCCATCGCCGACGAGCTCGGCACGTCCCGCTCGTCGGTGTCCCGTCTGCTCAAGTACGCGCGGGACACCGGACTCGTCGACATCCAGATCCGCTCGCCCCTCGACCAGGCCGCCGCGCTCAGCCGCAGCATCCGTGCCCGCTTCGGCGTGCACGCCCACGTCGTACCGGTGCCGGACCACACGAGCGACGTCGACCGCCTGGAGCGGGTCGCCCTGTCGGCCGCGCGGATCCTGACGCAGTACATCGAGTCGAACATGGTGATCGGCATCTCGTGGGGGTCGACGGTCAGCGCGGTCAGCCGGTACCTCGTGCCGAAGACCACGCACGGCTCCACGATCGTGCAGGTGAACGGCGCGGCCAACACCCGGACGACGGGCATCGTCTACGCCTCCGAGATCCTCCGGCGGTTCGGCGAGGCCTACGGCGCCCTCGTGCAGCAGTTCCCGGTGCCGGCGTTCTTCGACGACCCCGCCACCAAGGCCGCGCTGTTCCGGGAGCGCTCGATCCGCCGCGTGCTCGACCTGCACGAACGGATGGACGTCGTCGTGTTCGGCGTCGGCGCCCCGCAGGCCCCGGTGCCCTCGCACGTCTACTCCGGCGGGTACCTGGACCCGTCCGACCAGGAGGAGCTCGTCACCGCGCAGGTGGTCGGCGACGTCTCGACCGTCTTCTACCGCGCGGACGGGTCGTGGAAGGACATCGGGGTGAACGCCCGGGCCGGTGCGCCGGACCTCGACACGATCAAGCGCGCACCGCGGCGGATCTGCGTGGTCGCCGGGCGGGGCAAGGCGGCGTCGCTCCGCGGAGCCCTGGCGGCGGGGCTCGTGACGGACCTGATCCTCGACGAGAGCGTGGGGCAGGCCATCCTGCAGAACTGACCGGTGACCGGAGCCCGGACGGGGGAACCCGGGTCGTGTCCCCGCTTCTGGGGTGGACGGACCGGCCAGGATGTCGGTGGCCTGATCTACCGTCGGAGCATGGTGCTCTCTCCCGAAGCCGGTCCGTCCGTCGCCCGCGGATCCGGCAGTGTCGGCCGATCCGGCAGCGTCGAGCGGCCCCGAGCCGTGCCGCGGCAGGACACCCGCTCCTACCGCCGGCTCGCGGGGACCGACATCGACCAGGCCATGGCGTTCTTCACCGCCGACTACGACCTCACGGCCCCGGTCATCCGACGCACCCGCCCGGACACGCTCTGGGACTTCGCCGGGGTCACCGACGAGCGGATGTCGCTCCGGACCTCCCGGTTCGGTGTCGACCTGCGCAGCCAGAGCCAGTCCGACGACGTCATCGTCGCGTGGCTCCGCAGCGGCAGCAGCACCATCACGTTCAAGGGGCGCTCCGTCGACCTGGTGCAGGGGGTGCCGATGGTCCTGCCGTCCGAGGTCTACGACCTGCACCACCGTGACATCGGGCTGAACCTCGTGCACCTGGACCGGAAGTTCCTCACCGACCTGGTCGGCGACGAGACCTTCGCGTTCGAACCGCTCGAGCGACCCGACCCCGAGGGACTGCGCGTCTGGCAGGAAACCGTCCGTCGGCACTCGTCGACGTGGCTGCAGGTCGACAACGAGCTCTCCGCCGTCGCGCGCCGGGACATCGCCGAGGCCTTCGCGACCGCTGCCGTCCGGGCGTTCCCGCGACGCAGCACCTGGCGTGCCGCCGTCTCGGGCACCGGACCGGAACACCAACGCCTGCGTCGTGCGCTCGACTACGTGCACGCCCACGCGCGTGAGCCGATCGGCACCCCGGAGATCGCCGCGGCCGCCGGCCTCAGCCCGCGCGGGTTGCAGCAGTCGCTCCGTCGGCACCTCGACCAGACCCCCGGTGAACTGCTCCGCTCGGTGCGGCTCGACGGTGCGCGCGAGGACCTGCGGCGGGCCGAGCGCGACGAGACCTCGGTGGCGGACATCGCCCGCGGGTGGGGCTTCGGGCACCTCGGCCGGTTCTCGGCCGCGTTCCGGTCCCGCTTCGGCGAGCTGCCGAGCGACACCCTTCGCTCGCGCCTGCGTCGCTGATCGCAGCCGGCCGGCGTGCCGTGCTGCGTTCGGTGGGAGCGGTCTCACGCGCCGTGGTACCGAACGCCGTGACACCGAACTCCGGGGAGACGGGTGATCGTTCGGTCTGACCCCGGTCACGACGAACACGCGGCTGAATGGTGGGACCGAGCAACTGCCCACGAAGGAGTCCGTCATGCGCATCGGCGTCCCCACCGAGATCAAGAACAACGAGTTCCGCGTCGCAGCCACCCCCGCCGGGGTCGCCGAGCTGACCCTGCACGGACACCAGGTGCTCGTGCAGGCCGGTGCCGGGACGGGATCGGCGTTCACCGACGACGAGTACACCGCAGCCGGTGCCACCGTCGTGGCGGAGGTGCGCCAGGTCTGGGACCAGGCCGAGATGGTGCTCAAGGTCAAGGAACCCGTGGCGTCCGAGTACCCGCTGATCCGCGAGGGGCAGGTGCTCTTCACCTACCTGCACCTGGCCGCCGACCGCTCGCTGACCTCGGCGCTCGTCGAGTCCGGTGCGACCGCGATCGCCTACGAGACCGTGCAGCTGCCGGACCGGTCGCTGCCGCTGCTGTCGCCGATGTCCGAGATCGCCGGTCGGCTCTCCGCCCAGGTCGGGGCGCACCACCTGATGCGCGCGACCGGTGGTCGAGGCCTGCTCCTCGGTGGCGTCCCGGGCACGCCGAAGGGTCGGGTCGTGGTGATCGGCGGCGGGGTCGCGGGGGAGCACGCGGCGACGATCGCGCTCGGGATGGGTGCCGAGGTGACCGTCTTCGACATCAGCCTGCCGCGCCTCCGGGCCCTCGACGCGCGCTTCGACGGCCGGGTGACGACGCTCCGGTCGAACCCGCTCGCCATCGCCGCGGCCGTGGCGGACGCCGACCTGGTCATCGGTTCGGTGCTGATCCCGGGAGCCTCGGCGCCGAAGCTCGTCACCGACGCGATGGTCGCCGACATGCGAGCCGGTTCGGTGCTGGTCGACATCGCGATCGACCAGGGCGGGTGCTTCGAGGGCTCGCGGCCGACCACGCACGACGACCCGACCTTCCGCGTGCACGACGCCGTGTACTACTGCGTGGCGAACATGCCCGGAGCGGTACCCCGCACCAGCACGATCTCGCTGACGAACGCGACGCTGCCGTACGCCGTGGCCATCGCGGACCAGGGGTGGGAGCGGGCGCTCGACGCGGACCCGGCCCTCGCCCTCGGCCTCAACGTGCACGCCGGGCAGGTCACGAACGAGGCCGTCGCTGCCGCACACGGGTTGGTGGCTGCCGGGCGCTGAGCCTGCCGGGGGCCCGGCGGCGGGGCGGGGTGAGGCGCGCCTCCCGACCGTGCCCGTGCCCGGGCCCGCGCCGGGCCTCCGCTCTCGCCGGGTCAGGCGGCGCGCAGTGCGGCCGGACGTGCCGCCCAGCCAGCCCGCGCGCGGGCCACGAGCGTCACCACGACGACCACCACGGTCGCACCGACGGCGGTGACGGCGGTCGGCACCGAGACCAGCGGCCCGTCGAGGCGGGCGACCGCGACCCAGGCCAGACCCCAGCCGAGCGACAGCGTCGGCGAGATCCGCCCACGTCCGGTCACGGCGACGAGGACTCCGACCAGGCCGGCGACCGCCGCGACGACGACGCCCCAGACGTCCTGCCCGAGACTGAACCCGCGGAAGCCCGCAGCCGTCAGGACCGCGGCCGTGTTCGCCGCCGTCGCGACGCACACCCAGCCGAGGTAGAGCCCGAACGTGCCGTCGGTGATGACCGCTTCGAGGCGACCCGACGGCCGCGTGCGCCGGAGTACCACGAAGGCCCAGGCGAGCACGCCGAGCAGCGCGACGATGATCGATTCGCTCAGCCACAGGTACCCGAACTGCACGGACAGGATCCACGCCGCGTTGAGCAGCAGGGACAGTGTCGCGGGCACGGCGAGCCGGTCGTGGCGGGCGCGGTCGGCGGTGCGGGGGAGGAACTGCCACACGGCGAACGCGATGAGCCCGACGTAGATGACGCTCCAGATCCCGAAAGCCGGGCCGCCCGGGGCGATCGCCGTCGAGGAGGCCGACAGTGCGCCGTCCGCTGCCTCGGCGATCGGGGTGCCGCCGGCCGCGCCGGACCCGATGAACGAGCCCACCACGGCGACGACGGCGCTCACCGCGATCACGATCTTCCGCATCCACCGCATGGTCGTTCCTTTCGTCAGCATGCTGAGGACCTGGACGCTACGCCCTCCCGCCGTCGTTCGCCCACCCGTTGCCCAGGGTGCGTACGGTGGTGCCGTGACCGTCGAGTTGAACACCGTGTACGTGGACCGCATCGCTCCGACGGCGAGCCACTCGCTCGACGACAGCTTCCGGATGATCGAGGAGCACGGAGCCTCCGCGTGCATCGTGCTCGACCGGCCGGACGCGGTCGAGCTCGGGGACGTCGCCGTCGCCCTGGGGCTGCACGAGCTGGCGGTCGAGGACTCCGCCGAGGGGCACCAGCGTCCGAAGCTCGAACGGTACGGCTCGACCCTCTTCGCCGTGTTGAAGCCCGCCGTGTACCGCGACGCCGAGGAAGAGGTGGAGTTCGGCGAGGTGCACGCCTTCGTCGGCCAGGACTTCTTCCTGGCCGTCGTGCAGGCCGACCCGCGCGGCCCGGGCACCGTCCCGCGCGCGCTGCAGCGGATGAGCGGCAAGCCCGGCCTGGTCACCGCCGGGTCGCAGGCGCAGCTCTGGGCGCTGATGGACTCGATCGTGGACGACTACCGCCCGGTCATCGACGGCCTGGAGGAGGACATCAACCAGATCGAGGGACAGCTGTTCTCCGGTTCCGCCGGGGTGTCCCGCCGCGTCTACGAACTGTTCGGCGAGGTCGTCGACTTCCAGCGGGCAGCGCGACCGCTCATCCGGATGATCGAGGACCTGCACCGCGGCGCCGAGAAGTACCACCTGCCGGTCGAGCTGCAGCGACGCTTCCGTGACGTGCTGGACCACGCCATCCGGGTCGTCGAGCGCCTGGACACGTTCCGGCAGCTGCTGCAGAACGCGCTGACGGTCGACTCGACCCTGGCCGCGCAGAAGCAGAACGACGACACGAAGCGGATCTCCGGCTGGGCGGCGATCCTGTTCGCCCCGACCCTCATCGCGGCGATCTACGGCATGAACTTCACGCACATGCCCGAGCTGTCGTGGACCTGGGGCTACCCGCTCTCGATCCTGGCGATGGTGCTGTTCGCCGCGGTCCTGTACGCCGTGTTCAAGGCCAAACGCTGGTTCTGAGTGCACCAGCCGCTGGTTCTGAGTGCACCAGCGCGTCGGGTTGCGGCGCACCGCCCGGGACCGGGAGGCTCGTCCCCGTCCGTCCGCACCGAGGAGACCCGATGTCGCAGCTCCCCACCGTCCCCGTCCACCTGAGCGCCGCCGGCGTGTCTCTGGTGCTCGACTGCTCGGACGGCCGCCTGCCCGCCGTCGTGCACTGGGGTGCCGCCCTGGGGGAGCTGTCGGACGCCGAACTGACCGCGCTCGCCGAGGCCGACGTCCTGCCGCTGCAGCCGAGCACGCCCGACGTCGCCGTCCGCCTCAGCGTGGTGCCGGAGGCGCACACCGGCTGGACGGGTCGTCCCGGCCTCGTCGGACACCGCGACGGCACCGACTGGTCGCCGGCGTTCACGGTCTCGGACGTCACCCGGACCGGCGACGTGGGTGCACTGCAGCGCCTGGTCGTGGACGCCGCGGACGCGGTCGCCGGGCTGGCGCTCCGCCTCGAGATCGAGATGCTCGTGTCGGGCCTGGTCCGTCTGCGCGCCGCGGTGACGAACACCGCCGACGGCACCTACACGCTCGACGACCTGACCGTCGCACTCCCCGTCCCCGGCCGGGCCCGCGAGGTCCTGGACTTCGCCGGGCGCTGGGGCAAGGAGCGCACCCCGCAGCGCCACGAGCTCGTCGTCGGCACCCACCAGCGCGAGGGCCGTCGTGGCCGGACCGGTCCGGACGCCGCCACGGTGCTCAGCGTCGGGACGCCCGGGTTCGGCTTCGCGAGCGGTGAGGTGTGGGGCGTGCACGTCGGCTGGAGCGGCAACCACCGCCACCACGCCGAACGGGTCAGCGACGGACACCAGGTCGTCGGCGGCGGCGAACTGCTCCTGCCCGGCGAGGTCCGGCTCGAGCGCGACGCGACCTACTCCGGGCCGTGGGTCTACGGCGCCTACGGGGACGGCCTCGACGCGCAGGCCCGCCGCTTCCACGACTGGCTCCGGCAGCGCCCGCAGCACCCGAGCCGCCCCCGCCCGATGACGATCAACGTCTGGGAAGCGGTGTACTTCGACCACGACCTGGCGCGCCTGACCGACCTGGCCGACCGTGCGGCCCGGATCGGCGTCGAGCGCTTCGTCCTCGACGACGGCTGGTTCCGGGGTCGCCGCGACGACCGTGCGGGCCTGGGGGACTGGTTCGTCGACGAGGACGTGTGGTCCGACGGGCTCGCCCCGCTCGTCGACCACGTCCGGGCGCTCGGCATGGAGTTCGGCCTCTGGTTCGAGCCGGAGATGGTCAACGAGGACAGTGACCTGGCCCGGGAGCACCCGGAGTGGATCATGCAGGCGGACGGCCGGCTGCCGGTCCGGGCCCGCAACCAGCAGGTGCTCGACCTGGCGATCCCGGCGGCGTACGAGTACGTCCTGGAACGACTGACCGCGGTGATCGGCGAGGTCGGCGTCGACTACGTCAAGTGGGACCACAACCGCGACCTGGTCGAGGCCGGCACCCGCGGCGCCGGTGCCGCGGTGCACGAGCAGACCCTCGCCGCGTACCGGCTGATGGCGACGTTGAAGGAACGGTTCCCCGCGCTCGAGATCGAGTCGTGCTCGTCCGGTGGCAGCCGCGTCGACCTCGGCGTCATCGAGCACACCGACCGTGTCTGGACCTCGGACTGCATCGACCCGCTCGAGCGGCAGCAGATGAACCGGTGGACCATGCAGCTGCTGCCCGCCGAGATGCTCGGATCGCACATCGCCAGCGGCACGAACCACACGACCGGACGGCAGCACACGCTGGCCTTCCGCGCCGGCACCGCCCTGTACGGGCACCTCGGCATCGAGTGGGACCTGGCACGGGCGAACGAGGCCGAGGAGCGCGAGCTCACCGGGTGGATCGACACCTACAAGCAGGTCCGTCCGCTGCTGCACGGCGGCGACCTGGTCCGGGTCGACCAGGCGGACGACACGCAGCTGGTCTACGGGTCGGTCGCGCCGGACCGCCGGCAGGCGCTGTTCTTCCTGGCCGTCGTCGGCCGGTCCGAGGTCAGCCCGCGCGGTCGGATCACGTTCCGTGGTCTGGACCCGGAGACCCGGTACCGCGTCGACCCGCTCGTCATCGGCGACGTGCCCGGCCTCGAGCCGGCACCGTGGTGGTCGGGCGACCGCGTCTTCTCGGGCCGCGCGCTCGAGGTGGTCGGCGTCCAGGCCCCGATGACGTTCCCCGAGACGGTGGTGCCGTTCCGCGTGACGGCCGTCTGACCACCAGGCCGGGAGGCCCGGATCACCACCCGCAGGTCGGGACCGGTCCGCCGGTGGCGGGCCAGGCCTCCAGATCGTCTCAGCGGAGCGCTCCCACTACGCTTGCCGACATGCCACACAACGGTCACGCCAGCCCGGCCTGGGTGCTGAAACTCGCCGTCGTCACCGCGCTCGTCGGCGTCGCCGGCGGTGTCGCGGGGATCGCCGTGTGGCTCGCGCTCCAGCTCATCCAGTTCGTCGCCTTCGGGTACCCGTTCGCCGGACACCACGAGGCCGCCGACGCACCCTCCGGGCTGAACCGGCTCCTGGCGGTGCTGGCCGCCGGCGTCCTCACCGCGGTGGCGTGGTGGGCGATCCGACGCTGGGGTCGACCCGTCGTCGGCGTGCCCGCGGCGGTCGGCGGCAAGCGGATGCCGTCCCTGGTGACCCTCGGCAACGCGGGCGTGCAGATCCTGGCGGTCGGGCTCGGTGCCTCGATCGGCAAAGAGGTCGCACCGCGCGAGATCGGTGCCTGGGCCGCCCAGCTGCTGACGGTCCGGGCCGGCCTGAGTCGTCGTGAGACGAAGGTGCTCGTGGCCTGTGGTGCGGCTGCCGGCCTGGCGGCGGTCTACGACGTCCCGCTCGGCGGCGCCCTGTTCGCGGTCGAGGTCCTGCTCGGCGAGCTCACTCTGGCCACCGCCCTGCCCGCGTTCGCGACGAGTGCGGTCGCGGCGTTCGTCGCCCGGCTCGTGATCCCGGACGAGGTGCTCTACCACGTGCCCGCGATGCACCTCTCGCCGTCGTTGCTGGTCTGGGCGGTCGTCGTCGGGCCGCTGCTCGGGTTCGCCGGTGTCGGGTTCGTGAAGACCACGAACCGGCTGCAGGGCATCGCCCCGACCGGGTGGAAGCTCCTCGTGGTGCTGCCGGTCGTCTTCGCGCTCGTCGGACTGGTCGCGGTGCCGTTCCCCGAGGTGATGGGCAACGGCCGGGCCCTCGGCATCGCCGCGATGAACGCCGACCTGGACGGCCCGACCCTGCTCGGCATGGCACCACTCCTGGCGTTGCTGGTGCTCGGCCTGCTCAAGACCGTCACGACGGCCGCGACGATCGGTGCCGGCGCGGTCGGTGGCACCCTGACCCCGTCGATCGCGATCGGGTCCGCGCTCGGCGGGTTCCTCGGCGCCGCTTGGCTGCTGCTCTGGCCGGTGGACGGCGGCAGCATCGCCTCGTTCGCGTTCATCGGCGCGGCCGCGTTCCTGGCCACCACCATGCGGGCCCCCTTCACCGCTCTCGTGCTCGTCGTCGAGTTCACGCAGCAGGGGACCGACATCCTCATCCCGTCCCTCCTGGCCGTCAGCGGGTCGGTCGCCGTCGCGTACGTCCTGGCCCGCCGCCGCAGCGCCCAGATGACCTGAGCCGGACCGAGCACACGTTCGGTGGTTAGCATCGGCGCCAGGACGCGGGGCACCAGGCGCCGCGGCGAAGTGAGGAGCCGGTCATGGCGGGGTTCGACGACATCGCGAAGAAGGCCCAGTCCTTCCTGCAGGACGGCAAGGTGCAGGACGCGCTCAAGAGCGAGAAGGCCGAAGGCGTCAGCGACAAGGTGTTCGACGGCGTCGCCGACGCCGTGAAGAAGGCCACCGGCGGCAAGTACGACGACAAGATCGACAAGGCCCGCGACGAGGCCGACAAGCGCATCGGCAACGAGTAGCGCCAGCCGCACGACGACCGCGCGGTGCTGGTCCGACTGGACGTCACCGGGAAGAACGACCACGATTGACGGGTTGTCTCCCGCGAGACGCACAGGAGGGCCAGCACCGTGACGATCGTTGCACCAGCGCCGACGGACGACACCGTCGAACCGCTCACCGAGGACGAGGTCGCCCGCATCCGGGCCGACTTCCCGATCCTGCAGCAAGAGGTGAACGGGCAGCCCCTGGCCTACCTCGACTCCGGAGCCACGGCCGAGCGACCCGTGCAGGTGCTCGACGCCGAGCGACGCTTCCTGGAGCACGACAACGCCGCCGTGCACCGCGGAGCGCACACCCTCGCCGCGCTGAGCACCGACGCCTACGAGGACGCCCGAGCAACCGTCGCCCGGTTCATCGGCGCCGCCAGCCCGTCCGAGGTCGTCTGGACGGCGAACGCCACCGACGCGCTGAACACCGTCGCGTACGGTCTCCGGAACGCCAGTGCCGGCCGTGGTGGCCCCGAGGCCGACCGCTTCCGACTCGGTGTCGGGGACGAGGTCCTGGTCACCGAGGCCGAGCACCACGCCAACCTCGTGCCGTGGCAGGAGCTCGCCGTGGCCACCGGTGCGACGCTCCGCTGGGTGCCCGTCGACGACGCCGGCTGCTGGACCGCGGCCGACGCCCTCGCGCTGGTCACCGACCGCACCCGGGTCGTCGCGATCTCGCACGTCTCGAACGTCACCGGCATGATCGCGCCCGTCGCCGAGGTCGTCGCCGCCGCGCACGCCGTCGGTGCCCTCGTCGTCCTCGACGCCTGCCAGTCCGCACCGCACCGGCCGCTCGACGTCCGTGCGCTCGACGTCGACTTCGCCGCGTTCTCCGGGCACAAGATGCTCGGCCCGAACGGCATCGGCGTCCTCTGGGGCCGCCAGGAGATGCTCGACGCGCTGCCCCCGTTCCGCACCGGCGGCTCGATGATCACGACCGTGACGATGGAGCACACCGACTTCATGCCGGCCCCCGAGCGCTTCGAGGCCGGCACCCAACCGGTGTCCCAGGCCGTCGCGCTCGCCGAGGCCGTCCGCTACCTGGAACGCATCGGCATGAGGCGCGTCCAGGCGCACGAGGAACACCTGGCGCAGCGGATGCTGACCGGGCTGGCCACCGTGCCGGGCATCACGGTCGTCGGCCCGCCCGCCGGGGTCGCCCGGAGCGGCCTGGCCGCGTTCGTGGTCGACGGCGTGCACGCCCACGACGTGTCGCAGTACCTCGATGCGCAGGGCATCGCCGTCCGCTCGGGCCACCACTGCGCCCAGCCGCTGCACCGCCGGCTCGGCCTGACCGCCACCAGCCGGGCGAGCACGTACGTGTACACGACCGAGCAGGACGTCGACCGCTTCGTCACCGCCGTCGCCGAGATCCGCGGGTACTTCGGTGCCGACGCCGAGGACGCCTCGTGAACAGCCTCGACAGCCTGTACCAGCAGGTCATCCTGGACCACGCCAAGGCCCGGCACGGGGACGGCCCGCTCGAGCACGCCGACGCCGAGCACTTCGAGCGGAACCCCACGTGCGGTGACGAGATCACCGTGCGGGTGCGGCTGGAGCCCGGCACCGACCGCATCGCCGAGGTCGCCTGGCAGGGGGACGGCTGCTCGATCTCGATGGCCTCCGCCTCGGTCCTCACCGACATGGCCGTCGGGCGGACGGTGCCGGAGCTGCTGGCGCTGACCGAGGAGTTCCGCACGATGATGCGCTCCCGCGGTGTCGGCGAGCCGGACGAGGACGTGCTCGAGGACCTCGTCGCGTTCCACGGGGTCTCGAAGTTCGTCATGCGGGTGAAGTGCGGGATGCTCGCGTGGGTCGCCGCCGAGACGGCCGCGCAGCAGGCGGTCGCCGCGCGCTGAGCGCCGGCCCGGCGGTCGCCAGCCCGCCGGCGTGCGGGACGGTCGGACCACCGGACGGGGGGGGGGGGGGGGGGCGGGGGGCCCCCCCCCCCCCCCCGCGGGGGGGGGGGGGGG